>CALWGS010000081.1 GCA_944380155.1 uncultured Lachnospiraceae bacterium | reverse complement strand
GAAGACGAACCGTCCGAATGCACTCATCCGTATAATATCCATCCGATACGGCAGGCACAATCCGGTTGTTCAGAACAATTCTGAACGCCATATCGTTCGCTCCCGCAGAACCGGCATTCAGATATTCACACGCAAGCCGGATGTCTTCAAACGCCTTCGCGGATTCGAACTGATACCGGAGGCTCACCGTATGCTCCGCAGGCTCATCCGCCTCCGTCCACGGCTGCGCGAAGGCATCCATCTTACGCGGCCATCCAAGCCTCTCGCGGAGGATGTTATCAATCCGCAGCACCTCCTCAGCCGGCGCGAACTCCTCATCATCCAGCGCGAATTCCGCCTGATCTAACATTAAGACATTCGGCTCCGAGGTCTCATAGCCGGACAGAATATTCAGCCTGCGGACAAAGCGAAGACGTTTGTCTGTCTTATCCGTTCCGGAGTCCTCATCCCCAAACGCCCGTTTTCCTTTCTGATCGGACACGTGACCCCCCTTCTGTCCTGACGTCCCGGACATCCCATCTTGGGACTCTGCCGCATCCTCCTCGCCCGCAGTACACGGCTTCAGATACAGCAGCAGGCTGTCATGCTGATACAATGCCTTCGTAATTACGGTATCGCCGCCGCAATGCCCGAATGCAAGCGGCCGCCGCTTCCCGCTCATCGCGTCAAGCTCCTCCACCTCATACGACCCCTTCAGCGTAATCGTCCAGGTTCTGCGCTCCGGTACATCCGGATTCGCATCCTTCCTCGCGTTCGCCAGGAATACGATTCGATTCCGTCCCAGCTCCCTCATCTGATAGAGATAGGAGTCCGTCCGGACGCCCCGCTCATTCCTCATGTCCACCAGCCGCACGCTCTCAAGCTCCCTTATCAGCTCCCCCTCGTCAAAGGCTATCTGTCTTGCGGCAGCGAACTCCTCCGGATAATCCGCCGGCACCGCATCAATCAATGTCGGACGCCCGCCCATGATAATCAGCGTTCCGCCGCCTGATACGAAGTCTCTTAAACGCTCCACCGTACCGGAACGAAGCGTCCGGCATCCCGGAATAATCACCACATCATAATCCATGCTCCCCGCCTTGAACCTGGTACCCGTTCCCGGCTTCCGCGCCGGATCCCCGGGTTCCGCTCCCCGACGCCTCCCTGAATCCATCCAGGCGAGCAGCCCCTCCGATATGTAATCAAAATCCTGCAATCCGAACAGCAGCCATTCCGTCACATTCCGAAACTGCCTCTCAAGCGCTTGTCTTGCCTGTGCGGTCTGCTCATCCGGGCCGAAGCTCAGCCAATAGCTCTCCACCGGATGAATCACGCCGATACGCACCTTCGGTTTCCCGCTCATCAGCGCGGTGTTCACCCTGGCGAAATAATCTTCAATCAAAGGATATTTGTGGTACCATGGGGATTGATAGAAGATCGAGGCCGGATAATCTCTCTTGGCTTCTCCCGCCATGGACATCCAGGAGAGATGATGGACCCTGTGCGTCACTCCAAGCGCCGCCTGCCAGTCCCCCTGCTGCTTATGCCCCCTGAAATCAAAGTCCCAGTTCGTCACGCCGTACAGCTCGCTTGTCACCTCATTCTTTCCAAGCTGATGAGCCGCACTCTGTGCCTGCTTGGCCGTTGTATATTCCCTGCTGTCGCAGAGGATATCAATACCCGGAACCTGAAATCCCCGATAATGGCGCATTGCCTCTCCAAGCGCCGCGGTCTGGGAATGGAGAGTCGGCTCCTCCATCATATGTCCGGTCAGCGCAATCTTATGCTTCCTGCACCATCTTCCCAGGGTATCGGCATAGGCACGGGCAAAGCGCTCCGCCAGATGATCATGATAACGGTATCGGGTCAGTGACACCGCCCCGTCCGGAAGCTCCCAGAACACCTCCGGCAGATGCTCCAGGAAGCTCTCCCCATATGCCTTCTTATAGGTAACTTCAAAATCATCCGTGTAGGGAATCACAACATCCTTCTGATCCTCCGCACGGCCGAAGGTCTGCTTGTGAACGAACTGCGGTTCATCGGTAAAAATAGACGGAATCACCCCGCCGAATTCCTCTCCGACCGCCTTATAATATTTCTCATGCGTCGTCTCAAGAAAACGCATGATTGCCTTTTTGTCTAATGTATTCACATAAGACTGATGATGATACCACGGACTCTTCGGACTGAGCTCAAGATAAGCATACCACACCGTATCTCCCCGTTCCCTTGCTGCCGCTTCCGCGGCGGCGGCCAGCTTCCGGTACTCCTTCAGATATCCGTTCTCCAGCACAACACGATAGCTGGCAAGCAGCTTTCCGTCCCTTGTTGCTCCGCCTCTTGCCCAGCTGGCCGAAGCCGCGAGATCCTCCTCCTGCTCCCGATCCTGTGCGCGGACCGTTGTAAACACCAGACATCTGGCACGATACCGATCCTCCTTCGTTACCTCTCCCCCTCCAAAGCCGGACGGCCAGCGATCCTCATCATACAGATACGCCTTCATCCCCAGTTCCCCGGCGCACTTGACGCAGGCGCGAACCATCTCAAGGAACTCCTCCGACAAATAAGGCGTATCCAGCCCCGTCCGGCAGTGCATCGTAAATCCTCCAAGTCCCATTTCCTTAAAATACTCCACCTGCTTGAGCAATGTGTCCCGATCCAGCTTACCGTTCCACGCCCAGAACGGCGCTCCCCGGAATCTGGCGGAGGGATTCTCAAATTCCTTCAAATAATTCGCCATTTCATCCTCCCTTTCTGCTGCCGGCAGCATGCCGCAGACCACACGGCACAGTTCCGCAGCGTTAGTACGCTTCTATACGATCTATTATGCCGGATTCTGTAAAAAAATCAACAGAAAGTTCTGTTTTCTGAATATTTTTTGGTGAATATACATAAAGCCTTGAAATTGGAAATGAAATCCAGTATAATAATCCGTGGTACACTATAATCAATCACAATTGGATCGGCCGGTCCGGCGCGCAGATCAGGGATGCCGCCGATACGGACAGACCGTATCCAGGGAAAGGGGGAAGTTTTCATGAGTGACTTCTTTCATCTCAAGGAAAACGGAACAAAAGTCTCTACGGAGGTCGCAGCAGGTCTTACCACATTTTTCACCATGGCTTATATCATCGTCGTGAATCCGGAATTGTTAAGCGGAAGCGAAATGGAGTGGGGCGCGGTCTTTCTCGCAACCATCATCGCATCCATCATCGGAACCTTAATTATGGGGCTTGTCGCCAACGTCCCCTATGCACAGGCGCCCGGGATGGGACTGAACGCATTCTTCGTCCATACGGTATGCAAGGGACTCGGATTCACCTGGCAGCAGGCGCTCTCCATGGTATTTCTCTGCGGCCTCATTAACATTCTAATCACCGTTACCAAGGTTCGCAAATATATCATCAAAGCCATTCCCAAGAGCCTGCAGAACGCCATCGGCGGCGGCATCGGCGTGTTTGTCGCCTATATCGGACTGCTGAATATCGGCTTCATTAACTTCGGCGGCGGCGTTCCCGCAATTTCCACCCTCGATCAGCCCTCCTACTGGCTGTTCCTGATTGGGCTGGTTCTTACGATTATCCTTCTCGTCTGCAACGTCAAGGGCGCGATTCTGATCGGCATTCTTGTCACTACGGTTCTGGGTATTCCCATGGGAGTTACGACCATGGCGGAATCCGTCAGCTTCACAGAGGCCTGTGCCGCCCTTCCGTCTACCTTCGGCGCAATCTTCACATCCGAGGGCCTTGTTTCGTTATTCAAGGATCTGTCCAGGCTTCCGCTTGTGCTGATTACCATATTTGCATTCAGTCTCTCAGATACCTTCGATACCATCGGAACCTTCATCGGAACCGGGCGCCGCAGCGGCATCTTCAGTGAAGAGGACGAGAAGGTAATGGATTCCAAACCCGGCTTCAAGTCCAAGATGGACAAGGCACTTTTCGCAGACGCGACCGCAACCTCGATCGGAGCAATTCTTGGAACCTCGAATACTACGACTTATGTTGAGAGCGCGTCAGGTATCGCGGCAGGCGGACGAACCGGCCTGACCAGCGTGGTCGTCGCGATCTGCTTCGCGATCAGCGCTTTCCTCGCCACCTTTGTCAGCGCGATTCCCTCCGCTGCCACCGCACCCGCACTGGTTGTCGTCGGAATTATGATGACCTCCGCATTCAAGGAGATTGACTGGACGGACTTCTCGGAGGCGGTTCCCGCCTTCTTCGCCGGACTGTTCATGGCACTCTGTTACAGCATCTCCTACGGTATCGCATTCGGGTTCATCACCTACTGCATCGTCAGGATCTGCAAGAAGGAGGCCGGTAAGATCAATCCAATCCTCTGGGCCGCTGCCTTCCTGTTCATCCTGAACTTCGTACTGCTGGCATTAATCTAATCCATGTCCGCAGGATCTCGAAATCATGGCAGAGCATAGCAGGGCATAGCAAAGCATAGAAAAACGGGATCTACCTGCACAGAACCATCCGAACGGGTGGTTCCGGATATCCGGATCATAAAAGGAGCCGGGATAAGGGCAATTCTCTTATCCCGGCTCCGTATTTCTTATGATTCAATCCCACATTCGTCAGGAATTCTCAACCCATGCGGACAGGCGGGTAATGCCGCTCTTGTCGCCGGCAACGAACAGGATATCCCCCTGACGGAAGGTATAACCCGGCTTCACATTCTCGATCACATTTCCGTTATTTTCAATCGCAATAATATTCAGCTCAAAGCGTCCGCGCAGATTGACCGACTGCACGGTCTGCCCGATTATCTTATCGGGAACAATCAGCTTCGAAATATTGACCTTGGAACTAAGCTGTATGTAATCTAACATCTTAGCAGTCTCAAGGCGGTGCGCAAGACGAATGGCCATATCCCGCTCCGGATACACCACCTCGGCTCCCAGCTTCGCAAGAATCTCTCCATGCTCCGCGCTCGTGGCCTTGGCGATGACCTTCGGAATACCAAGGCTTACCAGATTCAGCGTCATCAGGATCGACATATCCATCTGCTCCCCGATGCAGACAACCGCCACATCACAGTTCTGCACCCCGGTCTCGGCAAGGGTCTTCTTATCATAGCCGTTGACCACCAGGGCATTATCCGTAATCTCCCGGATCTCCCGGATCTTTTCCTCGTTCTTATCCAATACAAGCAGCTCCGCATCGGAGGAAGCAAGCTCCATCGCCAGTGCGTAGCCAAACCGTCCAAGTCCGATAATCGCATAGATCGGCTTATCTTTCTTTGAACCAGAGAACATAATTCCACTCCATTTCCGCGCTTATGTCGCGCATATCGTATTTGTGAATTCTTTATCCAATCGCAATATTGCCTTCCGGATAGCGGGCACGCTCTCCTTTGGTATAATACCACAGGGATGCAATGGTAAGGGGGCCAAGCCTTCCGATGTACATAATGATAATGGACAGCAGCTTGCTGTCATCCCCCAGATCCGGCGTAATTCCGGTGGACAGACCAACCGTACCGAATGCGCTCGTTACCTCAAACAACGCCTCCATCAGCGTAACCTGCGGCTCCATGACTACCATCAGGAAGGTTCCCGTAACTACGATGCCTGCGGCAATTAAGGTAATGACGGCTCCCTTGCGGAACGCGTCTGCCGGAACCGAATAGCGGAACGCCTTCTCCGACTTATTGGTCGCCGCCGATTTAATCCCCTGCAGAAGCACGAAGAATGTACTGGTCTTAATACCGCCGCCGGTCGATCCGGGCGAAGCTCCGATGAACATCAATACGGTCAGAACCAGCAGTCCCGCGTTCGAGAAGGTTCCAAGCGGATAGGTAGAGAAGCCCGCCGTTCTGGCCGAGACGCTGTGGAAGAATGCCCCCAGCCAGGTCACATCCTCCGTCAGCTTAATCAGAACGCCTCCGACAATAATCAGCGTCACGCTGACCGACAGAACCACCTTCGTATGCATGGAGAACTTCTTCCAGCAGAACTTCTTCCTCCAGATCTCCTGGATGACCAGGAATCCGATACCGCCGAAGAAAATCAGCGCGCATGTGACAACATTCAGCAGAACATTGTCCTGATAGGGAATCAGGTTCTGGAAGTTGCCCAGAATATCGAATCCGGAATTATTGAACGCCGCGACGGAATGGAACAGGCTGATGCCTGCCGCCTTCAGCGGCGGATAATCCTGAACGAACACCAGGAAGCTGAGCGCCGCTCCCGTCAGCTCGAAAATCAGCGTTACCACGAAAATATTCTTAACGAACCGAATCAGGCCGTTGCCGGAATCCAGGTTCATCGCCTCCTTAATGAGGTTGCGTCCCTTCAGATTCACACGCTTGCCCATTAACAGGATGACGCCCGCTCCGACGGCAGTCACGCCAAGACCGCCCACCTGAATCAGCGCCCCAAGAAAGAACTGCCCCAGGGGCGTGAAGGTATCGCCCGCGTCAATCGCAATCAGCCCGGTCACGCAGACCGCACTGGTTGAAGTGTACAAGGCGTCAATGTAGCGGACGGTTACTCCGTCCTGAATGCTGCACGGCAGCATCAAAAGCAGGGATCCCAGCAGAATCACTGCCAGAAATCCCAGCGCGATGATACGGCCGGCAGATAGCTTCTTTAGAAATTTCATCATATCCATATCCTCACAGCATATTAGGCATTACATTCCCCAGACCAGCCATATGTAAATATATCCTGCCAGTACCGCGGACAGCGTGAACGGCACGCCGATGCGGAGGAAGTCGCGGGTCCTGACCGTCTCTCCGTTCTTACGCAGGATTCCGATTGCCGCGATATTCGCGGAAGCGCCGATCGGCGTCAGATTCCCGCCAAGTGTAGCGCCGGTCAATAATCCGAAATAGAACACATAAGGCTCCATTCCCGCTCCCCCGTTCATCAGCGCCGCAATTCCCTGTACAACCGGGAGCATGGTGGCTACATAGGGGATATTGTCAATGAAGGCCGACAAGATAACCGACACGAACACAATCAGGGTGTAAAGCAGGAACGGGTTATCCCCCGATACCTGATGGAACAGGTTGGCGGCGGCATCAATCACTCCGGCGGACCGGATTCCTTCAATGATCATAAAGAGACCGAACAGCAGCAGCAGGGTATCCTTATCCAGATCCTTGAGCACACTCTTGAGCGGAGCCGATGACTTCCTGCGCGTACAGGAATAGATCAGACCAACCACGCACAGAGTCACACAAATCAATCCGCTTCGCATCCCGTACACTCCGGCGAGGAAACCTCCGTCCGGCTCCGGAATGAAGGAGGCGCAGATCAGGAGCAATACGGTCGCAAGCATCAGGCAGGTCGGAACATAATCCGTCACCTTCGTCTCAATCTGCGCGGAAACCGCCTGCTTCTCCTTCCGGAACAAAAACAGCAGCACCACGGTCGATGCCAGCGCGCCAAGCTCAACACCCCAGAAGATGCCGGGCTTGCCGTTCATCCAGAAGAAATCCAGGAAATTCATTCCGGCAAATCCTCCCAGCAGGATGCTGGTTGTATCCCCCACCAGGGTAGCCGCGCCCTGAAGGTTCGATGATACCGCAATCGCGATCAGAACCGGAACCGGCGATATCTTCAGCTTCTTGGAGATCGCCAGGCCGACGGGAGCTACCATCAGTACGGTTGCCACATTATCTACAAATGCGCTGATAATGCCCGCAAACAATGCCAGAACCGTAACCGCCCACTTGACATTCGGAACCTTCGAAATCAGAAGCTCCGCCAGAAGAGCAGGCATCCTGCTCTCGATGAACAACGTCACAATTCCCATGGTCCCGCCGATCATAAGCAGAACATTGTAATCAACCGCCGCTAAAGCCGAGCCCAGATCCATAGGGAACACTCCGCAGTATCCAAGGATAATGAATATCACTGCGGAAGTCAGCGCGATCCATGGTCTGTATTTCTGAAATGACAGCATCAGAACATAGGTCGCAAGAAAAAGTATGAGTGCAGCTATCATAACACTGAGTCCTTTCCTTTTTTGCCCTATTATATCGCTATTACAATAAAAATGCAATCCGTAAGTTACAGGGAAATATCAAAACTATTTTGTATTTCTGTATACTGGTATATTGCTGCTCAGAGCGGTATACTGCCACTCAGAGCGGTATATCGCTCATATAGAAAGGGCGGGGCCGCACCCGGCATGCAGCCCCGCCCCTGAACCGGTTTACGGTGTCGTTGTCACAGTCTGGCAGCACCGAAAATCCGTGTCGATATTATGCGCAATGAAGCGAACCTTAAGATTCCTCACGCCGCACAGAGCATTGTGGTTCCCGCAGGATACATCCAGATCTTCCGGCAGCACGAACTTAATACATTTGATCTGAACGTCCCGGCAGCTGGAAGAATGGTGGGCAGGAATCGTCAGCGTCTTCATTCCGCGCTGGTGCTCATTTCCCGCACAGTCCACCTCGGTCAGGATCACCCCGAGCGCTACCCGCCTGCCCGGGCAGACATGCTTCAGCGTCACATTGATCTGCACAATCCGTCCCAGCGACTCCAGATACACATCCCCCAGATCCAGTACGACCGAATCCTGACAGCCGCGAATTGTGAAGCTGACCGGTGCAGGACACGGCTCCGGCGCCACAATCACCTCGCACTCCACCTTCACGGAAGGCTCCGGAAATGTCACGGAATTCCCTTCCTTGTCAGAATAGGAGACGGACTGGTTCACCAGCTTGGTTCCGGGCGTCTGCCCCACATGCTGAATCAGGAACTCCAACGACGCCCCTTCATTTCCGCTCACACCCAGTTCGGAAATCTTCCACTGAATGGTCGTGGCATTGATCATCATCGCTGTCCCCTTCGTCGGCGGAGTCACACTGATAATATTGAAATCCGGATTCAACCTCTCATCAATCACAATCTCCGTCGCTCCCGGCTTGAAAATATTCGCCGCAAGATCCGCGAACAGATCCTCAAGCTCCGAGTCATTCGGGGTAACGGCCACATGTGAGGCATCCGGATCGGTTGCCCAGTCATCGAGCGCACTCACATCAATCCCGTCCGCGCCGATTAACCCGATGCAATATATGATAATTCCCTGAGCTCTTGCCGCCGCTGCCACCGGAGCCGGAGGCGCTCCCGCCGTCGTCTTCCCGTCCGTGAACATAATCATCACCTTCGCGTTGGACGAAGCAGGGTCGAACAGAGACACTGCCCTGGAAAATGCGTCGGCATGGTTCGTCGATCCGCCTGCCGTCAGTCCGTCCACCGCCGCCTTCAATGCCGCGACGGACGTAATCAGCTGCGTATCCGCTGACGCCGTATCCGAGAAGCTGACAATACCGATGCGGCTTCCGGACCCTATCATACCGTCCTTTGCGCTGTCCGTAGCCTCATCAATAATATCAATAAAGGTCTTGGCTCCGATCTTCAGGTTGGCAAGAGGACTTCCCGTCATACTTCCGGACCGGTCCAGAATCAGGACGATATCCGTCGGATTCGAGGAGATATCCGGAGCCGCCGAAAGTGCAAGCGTCACCTTCAGAGTCCCTTCACAATCTATCTGAGTTACATCAATCTGTTTGTTAGAATTTGTTATGCCCATGATGCTGCCTCCATACTTTAGTGGGGATGGGGCTCGCCCGCTATATCATATGTCCCATAGCGTCGAATGGTGTCTGGCAAGAAGTATTAAGACATCGAAGTCCAACATGAAAACGACGGCTCACCCTCCTCCAGTTCACCACACGGAACCAGTCCTCCACGTAGGCAGCACGCAGATTATAATGCTTCAGATAATAGGCGTGTTCCCATACATCCAGATTCAGGAGAGGATGCTGGCCATATGCAAGCGGAGTGTCCTGATTGGAAGTAACCGTAATCCGAAGTCTGCCGCAGTCAAGCACAAGCCACGCATAGCCGGAACCAAATACCGACAGCGCCGCCTCCCGAAACCGCGTCTGAAAGCCGTGGAAATCACCGAACTGCCGGTTTATAGCACCCATCAGACACTCATCAACGGAAGAATGCTCCGGCTTCTCCATTCCGTCAAAAAAGAAACGGTGATTATACACGCCGCCCGCCTGATTGCGGACAGGAACCCGCAGCTGCACAGGAAGTCTGCACGGATTGGAAAGCAGTTCTTCCAAACTAAGATACTGTATACAGGGATTCGCTTTAAGCAATGCGTTGAGATTATCAATATAAGCCTGAAGATGACGGTCATGGTGCAGATGCATGGTCAATTCGTCAATATAAGGCATCAGTGCATCATAGGAATACGGAAGCGGTGTATTTACAAACGGATAAGAATGATTCATAGAAAACCTCGGCAGAAATATATAGATTAATATAGATTACTATATGAAGACACGTAAAAGAATGAAACAGGGACACAGGCTCTTTCTGCCCATGTCCCTGCCTTCCGATTATGCCTCTGAGAACTGATCCTTGCCGACGCCGCACAGCGGGCAGACAAAATCCTCGGGAACATCCTCCCACTTGGTGCCCGGAGCAATTCCGTTATCCGGATCACCGGCTTCTTCATCATAGATATAACCGCATACATCACATACATATTTCTTCATAAGATCATCCTTCCTGCATGGCCCTCCATGCGCGCAACATACGTCTTCGGCAAATGCCGTACACCATGTTCATCATAGCATAGAATCTCGGGTCTGACAAGGAGGGGGAAGCAGGAATTCCAGATACCTCAATCCATTATACCGTCAAAACACAGGACTCATCATAACCAGATAACAGGGAATCATGGGCCATGAATACCATGCCTTCCGAAGATGTCTGGTTTGTCGTGAAAAACTTATACAAAAAACTTGACAACTTCTGTCATTATGTTATAATTTACGAGGGTATTTTCTAAATCAACCAAAAAGGCGGTAAATTTCATGAAACTCTTCGATATTTTTGATGAACATGGAGGTAAACTCGGAGAAATACACGGTTCATCCGATGATGGCGGATGTTTTGGAGGTTGTATTGGGATAATCTTTGTTTTTTTCCTTCTGCTTGGCGGAGGTTTTTTCGCTTGGTATACCTTTTTTCGTGAGGGATATTATGAGGAATATTTAATCCAGGTTGTTCTTACAATGTTGGTCGTAGTGCTTTCTTCTTTTCTGTGCATTCGGATATCGAAAAAAATTATCCGTTCTATTTTACTGACTATTTTAATCGGCGGAATTACTTTGGGTCTCCTTTTGGTTTCTAGTCCGACGGAAACATTTTTTTCAGCACTTATTGTTGGTATTTTAATTTCAATGTTCCCCTCAGTATTTTTAGTACTTTTATTTAAACTCTTAATTTATTGTTTTGATAAAATTAAAAGCAAAGACGATGTCGATACTTAAAATTATAGTTTGATACAGAAGATAGAAGATAGTAATTCATTCAAGAGCTGTTAATAGGAGAGACAAAAACATTTATGCGTTTGTCGTGTGCACCCAATCCCATCCCTTGACATTCCCCCTTATTCATAGTAGAATCTAAGAAAAATTGGACGGGGGAGCTTGTGAGCAGGCTGAGAGGAAGTAATCAACTTCGACCCTTATCACCTGAATTGGGTAATGCCAACGTAGGAAGGAAGCCTGCCGCCCCGCAGCGATCAGAACACCGGGTAGATGGATTCCGGGCAGCCCTGTCAGGAATCCGCATATCCGGTATTTTTCTGCCCTGAGAACCCCCTTCCCCCGTCCGGAATGGAGGAACCTATGAGAAATTATTCCACACAGATGGATGCTGCTAAAAAAGGAATTCTAACCCCCGAGATGGCCGTTGTTGCGAAGAAGGAGTCCATGTCCCCCGATACCCTCATGGCGCTCGTTGCTTCCGGCAAGGTTGCCATCCCCGCCAATATCCGCCACACCTCCCTGTCCGCCGAGGGAATCGGAAGCGGGCTGCGGACCAAGATCAATGTGAATCTGGGAATCTCCGGCGACTGTAATCATTACGATCTGGAAATGCAGAAGGTAGATATGGCGATTCGCTTCGGCGCGGAAGCCATTATGGATCTGAGCAACTACGGCAAGACCAACACCTTCCGCAGACAGCTGATTGAGCGCTCGCCCGCGATGATCGGCACCGTTCCCATGTATGACGCAATCGGATATCTCGACAAGGATCTGCTGGATATTACCGCGAAGGATTTCCTGAAAGTGGTTCGTGCCCATGCCGAGGAGGGTGTTGATTTTATGACCATTCACGCCGGAATTAACCGCAGGGCTGTGGAGGGCTTCCGCAGAGAAGGACGCCGCATGAACATCGTATCCCGCGGCGGATCCCTCCTGTTCGCATGGATGGAGATGACAGGGAATGAGAACCCGTTCTATGAGTATTATGACGAGGTGCTGGACATTCTTGCAGAGTATGATGTCACCATCAGCCTCGGAGACGCGCTGCGTCCCGGCTGTATTGACGACAGCACGGATGCCGGACAGATCGGTGAGCTGATTGAGCTGGGAAATCTGACGAAACGTGCCTGGGAGAAGAATGTTCAGGTTATGGTGGAGGGCCCCGGCCACATGGCAATGAACGAGATTGCTGCCAATATGCAACTTGAGAAGCGGCTCTGCCACGGCGCGCCCTTCTATGTTCTCGGCCCCATTGTCACCGATATCGCTCCCGGCTATGATCATATCACATCCGCAATCGGCGGAGCAATCGCCGCGGCGAACGGAGCGGACTTCCTCTGCTACGTTACTCCCGCCGAGCATCTGCGCCTTCCGGATCTGTCCGATGTAAAGGAAGGTATTATCGCATCCAAGATCGCGGCACACGCGGCGGATATCGCCAAGAATATCCCCGGCGCAAGGGAGATTGATAACCGCATGGCCAATGCGAGACACAGAGTT
>CALWGS010000080.1 GCA_944380155.1 uncultured Lachnospiraceae bacterium | reverse complement strand
ACAGGATCTTGGAGTACTCCGGTTCCTGCACCGGAACTTTCCGGATTTGGCGCTTCACGCGAGTACGCAGATGACGCTGACAATGGCAGAGGGAGCGAACCTGCTTAAGGGGTACGGCGTGACCAGGCTTGTGCCCGCAAGGGAGCTGACACTCCCGGAATTGATACGGATGAGACGGTCCACGGATCTTGAGATCGAGACCTTCGTTCACGGAGCCTTATGCTATTGTTATTCCGGGCAATGCCTGATGAGCAGTCTGCTCGGCGGCAGGAGCGGCAACCGCGGACGGTGCGCTCAGACCTGCAGGCTGGAATATGAGGTGTGCGGCAGAAAGGGATACCTGCTGAGCATGAAGGATATGTGTACGCTTTCTATTCTTCCGGATCTGATGGATGCGGGGATTGATTCCTTCAAGATAGAAGGGCGCATGAAGCGGGAGGAGTACGTGGCAGGAGTGACGGCTGTGTACCGCAAATACATGGATCGGTACGAGGCACTGGGAAGAGAGGACTATCTGCGGTCTCTGAAGGAGCGTCCGGAGGAGTTCGAAGAGGATCTGAGGAGACTGGAAGAGCTGTATAACCGGGGAGGATTTTCCGAAGGATATTACCGGGGACAGAAGGGGCCTTCCATGATGGCCATGGATCGGCCGAATCATACGGGGATCCGGATAGGACGGGTGGAGAAGCTGTCCGGGATCCGCGCGGACATCCGGCTTGACCTTCCCGCAAGAGAAGGGGACGTGCTGGAGATTCGCGGCGGGAGCAGGGAATATTCTTTTACCGTGGGAGGAAAGCAGCTTGGAGCGGGAGCGGGGAAGAACCGCCTTACCGTGAATGTGATGCCGGGGCTTGGAATCACTCCGGGGCTTTTTGTATGGCGAACAAAGAATGAGACGCTGCTTCGGCAGATCCGGGAGACATATCTTGAGCGGGAGAATCAGATTGGAATAGACGGCAGGTTCACGGCCCGGGTCGGGGAGCCCGCGGAGCTTGCGGTTTCTTTTGGAAAATATCGCGTCAAGCAGACCGGCGGGACGGTTCAGGCGGCAAAGAGCAGTCCGGTGAGTAAGGAGCGTGTGAGGGAACAGCTTAGTAAGACCGGAGGCGGAGCGTTCTTCTTTCAACATCTGACGGTTGACTGTGATTCGGATATTTTCCTGCCCGTAAAGAGTCTGAATGAGCTGCGCAGGGAGGCATTATCCGGGCTGGCGGATGCCATAACGGGTTCGTACAGAAGAACGGGCCGGGCAGCGGGTGTGCCGGAAGAGCCTGCCGTGCGCAGGGAGGATGCGGCTGCTGATCCGGACAGAGAGATTCTGGTATCCGCCGTGGTCTGTCATCCCGAACAGCTGGATGCGGTGCTTGGCGCGGGGGCGGCAAAGGTCTATCTGGATGTCGGCTGCTTTGGCCTGAAGGGAGCGCTGGAAGCCGCAAAGAGGATCGGAGATGACGCACAGTGCTATCTCAGGATGCCGCAAATCTTTCGAAGTGTTGCTTTTGATATCTGGTCGGACGCGGTATTGCAGCTTGCGGATTCGTCCGTTGCCGGCTTCCTGATCCGGAATCTTGAGGAGCTTGCGTTCCTGCGGATGCACCCGGAGCTTGCCGGTAAGCCGTTTGGCATGGATGATCAGATGTATGTCATGAACCGGGAAGCGCGGCGGATGGCGGAAGAATTCGGAGCGGAACGCTGGACGGCGCCCGTGGAGCTGAATGAGAAGGAGCTTGCTGCGCTGAATCTGCGCGGAGCCGCGGCGGTGGTGTACGGACGGCTGCCGCTTATGGTCTCTTCCCAGTGTGTTCTTCGCAATACCCTGGGCTGCCGGCCGGACGATCATAAGGTGATCACCCTCACGGACCGGAAGGGCATCCGCTTTCCGGTTATCAGGGACTGTGAAGCCTGCTGCAATACCATATTGAATTCGGTGCCGCTTTCGCTGCACGACTGTGCGGAAATGTTCCGATCTTTTGGGATTGCCGAGGCGCGCCTGGACTTTACCGTTGAGGGCGCAAAAGAAACAAAGAGCATCACGGAGGATTTCCTTCGGGCTTATCGTGCGGGGGAGGAGGTAAGGCCTGTTCTTACGGGATTTACCAGGGGACATCTCAAGAGAGGGATTGATTAGGAGGAACCATGCTGAATCTTATAACAGAATTATCTAAATTTCTTGTCATATTGCTGATCCTGCTGTATACATTCTTTGCATATTCCCTGCTCCTCCACAAGGACAAAAGGGCAAAGAAGAGATGTGTCCGGGTGATGGGCGGAGCGATGTATGCGATTCATCTGACCTGTTTTCTGGTGCTGTGGCTGAAGTTCGGCGGGGTAGAATATGTGATCTTCTATCTGTCACAGGTGCTTATCTTTTTGTTGGCGGGCCTGGCATATCGGAAGCTTTATCCGAATCTCTCGGAGGCGGTCTTCCAGAATATGCGCTTTCTTTTGATGATCGGTATTGTTATGATTACGAGGCTGTCGTTCGAGATGGGTGTGAGGCAGTTCGTGTTCATGACAGCTTCCCTGCTCGTCTGTCTGGCGGTCCCGTTTGTTATTGAACGCTTCCGGTATCTCAGAAGCCTTGGATGGCTGTACGGCCTTGCCGGGATTTTGATGCTGACGGTGGTGTATTTTTTCGGGCTGGACAACCTGGGCGCGATTAATTCCCTGCGGGTGGGCCCCATCTATGTCCAGCCGTCTGAATTCGTGAAGCTCCTTTATGTGTTCATGGCGGGAACCCTGTTGGTAAAGAAGCGGGATATCCGGCATATTCTGCTGGTTTCTCTGCTGGCCGCGGGACATGTCGTGCTGCTGGTGCTGGAGCGGGATCTCGGGGGAGCGGCTATCTTCGCGGTTACTTATCTCATCATGCTGTATGGATCGACCGTGAATCCGCTCTGGCTGTTTGGCGGACTTCTGGCCGGCTGCGCGGCGTTCGGCGCGGCGTATCAGATCTTTCCGCACGTCAGGGTGAGGGTAACGGCCTGGACGGATCCGTGGACCTACATTGATTCGAGCGGATATCAGATTACGCAATCTCTGTTTGCAATCGGAACCGGCGGGTGGTTCGGAATGGGGCTGGGATCGGGCCTGCCGGAGAGTGTCCCGGTTATTGAGACAGATTTTATCTTCTCCGGAATTGTCGAGGAGTTCGGGCTGATTTTCGCGGCGTGTCTGGTATTTATCTGCC
>CALWGS010000079.1 GCA_944380155.1 uncultured Lachnospiraceae bacterium | reverse complement strand
TACGCGCTGTGTTCGCCGGTGACGACCATTGTATTTGCGGTGGATAATTTCCTGCGCATCTGCGGGAAGGTTAAGGGAAGTATGATGCTGAACATCTTCATGTCGGTGTGTATCTGCGTCCTGGAATTTGTTTTCTTATATGTCTTTCAGTGGGGCGTCTGGGCGGCTGCGCTCGCGTCGTGCATCGGAATGGCAGGCAGTGTATTGATTGCGTTCGTTCCGTTCTTTGCAGGTAAGATGCAGCTGCGTTTTTGCAGGCCGCGCTTCAGCGTTAAGATGGTGAAGCAGATTATTTCATGCGGTACGCCGAACTTCCTGAATAATATCGCGGGGAGGATTACGTCAATTATTATGAATGTGGTGCTGGTCCGCTTCGGAGGGGAATCGGCGGTCTCGGTATATGGTATCCTGATGTACGTGGAAGGATTCATTCAGCCGCTGCTGTACGGAATGTGCGACTCGCTTCAGCCGGCGGTGGGTTATAACTGGGGTGCAGGGGCCTACGACAGGGTGAAGGGAATTGAGCGGTGCTGCTTTAGCGCGGGCGCGATCCTTTCTTTGATGGCTTCGGTTGTCATCTTCTGCTTCCCGGGGCAGATTGGCGGTCTGTTTATGAATGAGTCGGGCGCGGATGTGGCGCAGATGGCGGAGCATGCGGTGAGGCTGTTCTCCCTGACATATCTGACCCGGTGGTTTTCCTTCGCGGTTCAGAGCTACATGCTGGCGGTTGAGAAGTCGATGTATGCCTCTGTGATTTCCGTGTCTACGGCGCTGATCTTCCCGGTGATTCTGATCGCGGTCCTGTGGCCGCTCGGACTGACGGGGCTGTGGCTGAACTTTGCCGTGACATCGCTGCTGGCCGGAGTTCTTGCAGGGATTATTATGGTTCGCTTCCAAAAGCAGATGCATGCGTTAAGCATAAAATCATAAAGCAATAAGATGGGGAATTCTCTACCGGCCGCAAGCCGGATGAACCATAAAGAGATTGCAGCAGAGAGGAGGGAATACCGCAGCTTGGGAAGCTGCGGCAGGATTATGTTTGATATCTATGAGTATATGGAGGATTATAACCGTGCCTTTGACGGAGAGGAATTCGATAAGAAGCTGTGGGAGGCCATGCAGGAGGAGGAGTTTGAGCTGGATGACACCTTCCGGGACTTCTGCATCGAGAACGGAATCGGGGATCTGCACGGATTTCTCAAGGAGATCCGCAGGAAGCACGCCGCGGGAAGAATTTAGATAAGAATTTCAAATTTCGAAAGATTTTCGTTTTCTTTTTATTGAAAATAAGGTATAATAAATGGGAAGCGGTTATTCTTTCTGTAACAATCTGCGTGTGAGGGCAGGGGAATAGCTGTAACGGAATATCACTATAATATAAAGGAGGATATTGGTTATGTTAGTATCTGCAAAGGAGATGCTTGAGAAGGCAAAGGCGGGTCACTATGCAGTCGGACAGTTCAACATCAACAACCTGGAGTGGACGAAGTCGATTCTGGCTGCGGCTCAGGAGATGAATTCCCCTGTGATTCTTGGTGTATCTGAGGGCGCAGGCAAATATATGACGGGCTTCAAGACCGTTGTTGGCATGGTGAACGGAATGCTCGAGGAGATGAAGATTACGGTTCCGGTTGCACTTCAGCTGGATCATGGTTCTTATGAAGGCTGCATGAAGTGCATCGAGGCAGGATTCTCCTCTATTATGTACGATGGTTCCCACAGCCCGATTGACGAGAATGTAGCGAATACGACCGAGCTGGTTAAGATTTGCGCGGAGAAGGGAATGTCTCTGGAAGCAGAAGTCGGCGCAATCGGCGGAGAAGAGGACGGCGTAGTCGGCAAGGGTGAGTGCGCGGATCCGGAAGAGTGCAAGAGAATTGCCGATCTTGGCGTTACCATGCTTGCAGCCGGAATTGGCAATATCCACGGCAAGTATCCTGCGAACTGGGAAGGCTTAAGCTTTGAGACGCTGGATGCTATCCAGAAACTGACCGGGGACATGCCTCTGGTTCTTCACGGCGGCACAGGAATTCCGGATGATATGATTAAGAAGGCAATCTCCCTTGGCGTTGCGAAGATCAACGTGAACACGGAGTGCCAGATCGCATTCGCGGAGGCAACAAGGAAGTATATCGAAGAGGGCAAGGATCTGCAGGGCAAGGGATTTGACCCGAGGAAGCTCTTAGCTCCCGGCGCTGCGGCTATCAAGGCGACCGTAATCGAGAAGATCGAACTGTTCGGATCGAAGGACAAGGCATAAGGAACAGCAGGAAGACCCTGCCGGAAGGAATCCGGCAGGGTCAGAATGATCTTAGGAGGAAGGTTAGATACAGGGGGAGTGTCAGAATCTGGTCTGTTCTTCCGATGTTGTAGCTGCCCAGTTTAATGGCGCTGTGAACATGGTATTTTTCGGGATGGCGCAGAATGGTTTTGGTGCTTTTGGTATTTCCGGTGGCAGCCTTTACTTCTATCAGCGTACATTCTCCCTTGTACCGGATTACAAAGTCTACTTCCAGGCCGGAATCTTTGTGGAAATAATATAACTTGCGGCCCATCTTTGAAAACATATCCGCAGCCAGGTTCTCGAAGATGGCGCCCTTATATCCGTAGAGATTACCCTGTAAGATATCATATTGGGTTCCGTCCTCTAACATACTGACAAACAGGCCGCAGTCTTTCATATATACTTTGAATGTATCCTTCTGTGCATTCCCGTCCAGCGGCAGTTCTGTGATGGAGAGGTTATAGCACCGGGATATCATTCCCGCATCTTCAATCCACTGGAGGCTTCCTTCGTATTTCGAAGCGGTGGAGCCTTTTCTGACAAGGGAATATTGAAATTTTTTGTTTTCTTTGCTTAATTGCTTTGGAATGGACTGAAAGCATTCTTTGATACGGGATTTGTCAGGTTTATCTGCATATTTTACCATGTCGTCCTCATAGGAGCGGATAATATCCCGTTGGATCCGAAGAACTTCGTCCATCTGTTTTGTATTGACAAATACTTGGACAGCCTCCGGCATACCGCCTACCACAGTGTACTGGAGAAGAAGCTGATGCATTCGGTGATGCAATGCTTCTGGAACGGGGGTTTCACTTTCTAAGCTTTTTTGAAGCAGTTCGAGGATCTCTTCGGTTATGCCATTCGCCCACAAAAATTCCTCAAAGTCCAGAGGGTACATATCTACGACGGTTTCCGATCCAACCGGAATGGACTTTGGTTCTTTCCCATATCTTTTTACACCAAACAAAGATCCCGTGCCGATTACGTCAAATCGTCCGTCCATCCGGAAGAATTTGAGGGCAGTTCTGGCATCGGGACAATCCTGAATTTCATCGAGGATCAGAACGGTTTTGCCGGCTTCGAAGACGGCATCTTTCCCAAGCAGGGCAGACAACAGCATAATGATACGATCGATTTCCAGTGAGCCGGCAAAGACAGAGGCATAATCCGGGTTCTCAAAGAAATTCAGATACACAACATGCTTATAATACTTCTTTGCGAAGTCCAGAACGGAATAAGTTTTCCCGCATTGTCTGCATCCTTTGATAATCAGGGGTTTATGACCCTCTGTGTTTTTCCAGTTGATTAATTGCTGTTCTATTTTTCTTCGTAACATTCCATGCACCTCCTTTGTTTAGCATATACGAATTCGTCAATTTTTTCAAGCGACTTTTTCATAGAACAAGCAATTTTTTCAAGGGACTTTTTCAAAAAACATCAATTTTTTCAAGGGACTTTTTTGGAAAACAGTCAATTTTTTCAAGCGACTTTTGGCAGGGCGTATGCCCTGCCGGTTAGAAGAGCCGGTAGTGTACCGGCTTGCGTCTCATGATTTTAACTCTCATCCAGTCGTCCAGCAGCAGAGCCGGGGCGGAGAGGAGGAACCAGAGGTTGGTAAAGAGCAGGCAGATCTGCCCGTTCAGATTATATGGAAGATAGGAATAGTCCCATACATCCAGCTTCAGCCATACATTGACGATGATTCCGGTGATAAATTCAACGGCGGTGATGATCAGGGCGGACAGGAACATCAGGCCGATGAAGGATATCTTCTCGCCAAGGAAATCGTTGAGGAGCCCGATGAATACAAAGCAAAGCCCGCCCGCGAGGAACATGGAGATGTGGGAGAAGCCGCGGGTTGCGATCTCAATGCCGCCATATGCGAAGCCGCCGGTCAAGAACCGGAATATGAGCCTGGTGAACGGATTCATGCTTCTTCTTCTCATTTTGTTTCCTGCCTTTCTGAATCGTTAGAGATATAATTTAGTATGTGGATTCCAGGGAACATCATACTGGCAATATCAAACATAGGATAAAAATATTCAGCGGGAATGAATTGACGGATTCTGTGATTTTCCGTATAATGGTAATGAGTTCAGCGAAGAATAATGATAACATCAAAGAAAGGTGGGTAATACAGAATGACAACAGATAAGAGAAAAGTGGTGCTGATCGGATGCGGCATGGTCGGGATGAGCTATGCGTATGCCATGCTGAATCAGGGAATCTGCGATGAGCTGGTTCTGATTGACGTCGATGAGAAGAGGGCCAAAGGGGAAGCGATGGATTTGAACCATGGACTTGCCTTCGCCGGCAATAATATGAAGATCTACGCCGGAGAGTATAAGGACTGCTCGGATGCGGATATCGTGGCCATCTGCGCGGGTGTGGCGCAGAAGCCGGGCGAGACAAGGCTGGATCTGCTCCAGCGCAACGCGGCGGTGTTCCGCAGTATCATTGATCCGGTTACGGAGAGCGGATTCAACGGAATCTTCCTTGTAGCGACCAATCCGGTGGATATTATGGCAAGAATCACCTGCTCGCTCTCGGGATTTAACCCGCGCAGGGTCATCGGAACAGGAACTGCGTTAGATACGGCAAGGCTCCGCTACTGCCTGGGAGAGTATTTCAACGTGGATTCCCGCAATATGCACGCGTATGTACTCGGCGAGCACGGGGACAGCGAATTCGTGCCGTGGAGCCAGGCGATGCTGGCGACCAAGCCGGTTCTGGAGCTGTGCGACGAGTCGAACAACAAGTATAAGAGGGAGGATCTGGACGGCATTACGGAGGAGGTACGGACCGCGGCCTATAAGATCATCGATGCGAAGAGAGCGACCTATTACGGAATCGGCATGGCGATGACCCGGATTACGAAGGCGATCTTCGGCAATGAGAACAGCGTGCTTACGCTGAGCGCGAAGCTGCGCGGGGAGTACGGCGTGAAGGATGTCTATGTCGGTGTTCCCTGCATCATTAACCGCAACGGAATCCAGAAGGTTCTGGAGCTGAAGCTGACGGATGAGGAGAAGGACAAGTTCGTGCAGTCCTGCAGGACCTTGGATGAATCTTACAAGGAGCTGCAGCTGTAAACCCGGCAGCAGATCAGGGTATTGTGCTTCGAGCCGGAGGCGGTTGCAGCGTGGAAACACAGGAATGTCCGTTCAAGGATAGCAGGCACGGGAGAATCGAAGAGTAGAAAAGCTCTGGAAACAGAAGAATCCTGAGAACGGAAGTATGATAGGATAGAAGAATCCTGGAAATACAAACATGATAGAATAAGAACAGGAATAACAGCCGGAGGAGCCGCGCAGACGGGTGCGGATTCTCCGGCTGTTCTGCTGTCCTGGGAAACGTTGCAGGAACTTTACCGTTTCTTAAGAAAATATTATTGTTTTCATGACAGATGAATTAATAATTATCCGTTATCATAGGAATCGATCAAAGGGAAGAGGGTCCGAGATCGGAAAGCGAGGAGTGAGAAGGACATGGATCTATCAGTGCTGAATCAATACTTTACCCAGTACGGGGCAATCGTCGTCTTCGTGATTGTACTGCTGGAATATATGAACCTTCCGGGGTTTCCGGCTGGGGTAATTATGCCCTTGGCGGGAATTTGGGCGTCTAATGGAGGAATCAGCTTTTTTACGGCGATTCTGCTTTCCGTGCTGGCAGGATTGACCGGCAGCCTGATTCTGTATTTTGTCGGACGGATTGGGGGAAATCTCCTGCTGGATAAGTATCTGGTGCGGCATCCGAAGCAGAAGGCGGTGTTCGATAAGGCGATGGAGAAGGTTCATAAGGGCGGCTACATCGGATTGTTAATCGCCAAGCTGATTCCCATGCTTCGGACCGTGATCTCGATTCCCGCCGGTGTCATCAAGATGGATCTGGGCGGGTATATTCTGTTTTCGACAGTGGGAATTCTGTTATGGAATCTGTTTTTCGTCGGTGCGGGGTATTTGTTTGGGGAAACAGTATTCCAATATTTTGCGTAAATCATAGATTTGCCGGGCATGCCCGGCAGGCTGCCCAGCGGGCAGGGCAGAACGGAGGACAGTATGAGAATTGCAATGTTGACGAATAATTATAAGCCGTTCGTGGGAGGTGTGCCGATCTCCATTGAAAGATTGGCCGCAGGATTACGGATGCTTGGACATGTCGTGTATATCTTCGCGCCCAGCTATGAGCAGGAAGAGGAGGAAGAGTATGTCATCCGTTACCGGGTTCATCAAAAGAGGACGGCGGGCGGGACGATGATTCCAAAGCTCTTTGACCTGGGAATTGAGAAGCGCTTCCGGGAGCTGAATTTTGATGTGATCCATGTACACCATCCCATGATGATGGGCTATGAGGCCCTGTACTTAAGCCGCCGGTATGGGATTCCGCTTGTATTTACGTATCATACGAGATATGAGCAGTATCTTCATTATCTGAAAATTTATAAAGCGCTGCAGGAGCGGTCGGACCGGGAGCGGAACCGCCTGCTGAAGCGGCTTGAGGAAGAGCTTTTGGAATGTGGCAGTGATAGAATTGTGCCCTTTCATAACCGTATCTTCACCAATGCCTGTGACCTGGTCTTCGCGCCGACTCCGATGATGAAGGATTACCTGATAGAGCATGGGACCAGGGTGCCGATTGCCGTTCTGCCGACAGGACTGAGATCCGAGTGCTTCGGCCCGGGAAATGGAGGAAGTGTGGAGATTAGACACAGGTACCTGAAGGAGAGAACGTACCTGCTGTGTACGGTATCAAGACTCGAGAAGGAGAAGAATCTGGAATTCCTGCTTCGGGCGCTTCGGGAGTTGAAAGCACGGGGAACCGTAAGCTTTCGTCTGATGATGATTGGCGGCGGGAAGGAAGAGGAGAACTTAAAGAGACTGGCAGAGGAGCTTGGGCTTAAGGAAGATGTGGTATTCACCGGCTGTATCCCGCAGTCGGAAATCATGGAGTATTACCGTGCAAGCGATCTGTTCGTGTTTGCTTCCAAATCCGAAACTCAGGGGATCGTGCTGCTGGAGGCCATGGCTGCAGGGCTGCCTGTTGTTGCCGTCAGAGCCTCCGGTACGTCGGATGTCGTAGTGGACGGAGTGAACGGGTATCTGACCCGGGAGGAGGAAGCGGACTTTGCGGATGCGGTGTCGGCTGTGCTTGGTTCTTCGGATCTGAGGGCGCGTTTTCAGGCAGGGGCCTGTGCGCAGGCAGAGAAGTATCGGGAAATTCATATTGCAGGAGCGGCGGAGAAATATTATGAAAGCATTTGCTTTAACAGGAGAAGAAAGACAGCAGTCGCGTATTAGGGCGGCGCAGAAGGCCGTGATTTGCGCGGGGATCCGGCTGTATCTGAAAGTGGTTGAGAAGACAGGCAGGGTTATTATTGAGGGAGAGGAAGGGCTGGGGCCTGATGTGATGGCCGGCTACTGGCACGGGGATGGCACGGGAATGTATCTGGTGCTTGCTAAGCTCGTGAAACGCCTTCCGGATATTGCGGTGATTGTGACGGCGGATGAGAGGGGCGATTTCATTGAAGATGTTTTGAAGCATTACGGCGCGAGAGCGCTTCGGATGCCGGACGGCCTGAGAATGAGGAAGCGCTTCCCGGAGCTGATGAAAGAAGCGAAGCAGCCCGGGCGGGTGATTGCGACGGCGCTTGACGGGCCGCTCGGGCCGCTGTATGAGCCGAAGAAGCTCCTCTTTCTTCTGGCGAAGGAGGCGGATAAGGAGGTGTGGCATTTTAAGCTCTCTTACTCCGCGGCAATTCGGAGCAGGGGGCGCTGGGATCATCATGCGTACCCTCTTCCATTTAGCACCATACGGGTGAAGGCGGAGCGCATCGGCAGGGTGGATTCCGGGAAGCTTAAGAATTTTGAAGAATATAAGAAACGATTCACGCCCCCGTCACGGACTCTCCGGGGCCTTTCCGAAGGTTCGTCCAATGATAATTAAAGGCTGACAATCCGGCAAAAAGCATGTATAATGGAATGTGCCCATAAGGCAAATATTTCAGAAAGGCTTGGAGTTAGAAATATGGACGCATATCATATCTTAGTTGTGGAAGACGATAAGGAGATACTGGACGGAATCGGAATCTATCTGAGGAATCAGGGATATACCGTATATAAAGCAGCGAACGGGGTGGAGGGCCTTGAGATTATCGAGAAAGAGGTGATTCACCTGGCCGTGGTGGATGTGATGATGCCGAGAATGGACGGAATTACCATGACAATGCGGCTTCGGGAGAAGTATGATTTCCCGGTGATCATGCTGTCCGCGAAGTCGGAGGATATTGATAAGATTACCGGCTTGAATATTGGAGCGGATGATTATGTGACGAAGCCGTTCACTCCCATGGAGCTGCTGGCGCGGATTCACTCTCATCTGAGACGTTATAAGAAGTATCTGGATGTGGTCGGAGAGAAGCAGGATAAGAAAGGGGTCTATGTCATCGGGGGACTGGAGCTGAATGAGGATACGGTGGAAGTCTTCGTCGATGGGAAGCCGGTTAAGATGACGCCGATTGAATTCAAGATTCTGCATCTTCTGATGAAGAGTGCGGGGAAGGTGTTCTCCGCGGAAGAAATCTATGAGAAAGTATGGAACGAACGCGCGATTACGACGGATACCATTATGGTTCATGTCCGGAATATCCGCGAGAAAATAGAAATCAATCCAAAGGAGCCGAAATATTTGAAGGTGGTGTGGGGCGTTGGATACAAAATCGAGAAGCAATAAGGCGGCCGGGGTTCTGATCTCGTTCCTGGTTGTGGCGCTGGCGGCGGTGGCGGTGTTCGTGTCGTATCCCGTGGTGTATCAGAATTATACCAGGAGTAATGAGCAGCCGGAGGAGATGTCTGACTTTGTAAGACAGATTTACAGGGCGAATCTGGTGCTCTACTGGGAGCTTCAGGAGAGAATGCAGCAGGAGATGCTGCGCCCCTCCGAGGTACTGCTTCCGGGATTCGAATCTCTGGAGCAGAATGTTCTGGAGATGGACACCCTGGATTCGGAATATATCCTTGAATTCGAACAGGACATGTATTTCACGGTAACGGAACAAGATTCTGTCACTGTCACCGGGTTACTTGACGGTGCGTTGTATGCGTGGCAGAATGAGCTGACGGAGCGGATGCCAAACCTGCATTACCTGATTGTGGATGATGAGAGCGGAACCTGTATCTCCAGCGACGCGGATCTGCGGATCGTGAATCCGGAGAGCATTCCGGATGTGGAAAGCTACATTCAGGAGACATTCCGCTGTCTGATTGCCCTAAAGCCATATTCTGACGGCAGCATATCGGTAGAATACAGCTATCGGTATGATGAGGCTTCTTTCGTGTCGTATTATCGGGCGAATACCCTGGAGAATAATCTGTGGGATGAGATGGGAATCTATTACCTGGGGCCGGAATATGAGGAAAGTCTTGTGATGCCGTCGGGCGTTACGATTATTTATGCGATTCCCAATGAAATGATACTAAGCGACAGGATTTCTTCCTGGTTTGGGCAGTCAGAGGCAATTAATTTCTCATATGCGGGGTTTGATAACGTATTCTTTGCTACGGCCTGCTTCGTTGCGCTGTGCGCCCTGCTGCTCCCGGTTGTGAAGCGGCTGTCGCTTGGTGAGCTGCGCCTGGCGCGGATTCCCTGTGAACTTGCGCTGACAGTCGGTATTGTCGCGCTTGCCATGTATGACGTTGTGTATGAGATGGCGTATCATACGGCGTCCGGAAGCTTTCGGACGTATCTGATGGACGGCGGCGTTCCGGAGCCGTTTCCGAGTCTGCTCCTTTCGGCCTTTAATCTTGCGGTGCTGATGGTGGTGTATGGAGGGATGTATGTGTCGGTACTGAGCCTGCGCCAGGTTCTTGAGGGACCGGGACGCTACCTTCGGGAGAGGACGTTGATTGGGCGCTTGATTGGGGCAGTGGCAAGAAAGCTGAAGAAGTGCTGGAGGGCCCTGCTGGATCTGGATCTGACGGACTCTTCCAACCGCCCGATCTTCCTGATTGTTGCCGTGAACTTTGTGATTCTTGCTCTGATGTGCAGCGTCTGGGTGTTTGGAATCGGGGTTCTTCTGGTTTATTCGATTGTGCTGTTCCTGCTGCTGAGAAAGTATGCGGGAGAGATTCGGAGGAAGTACGCGGTATTGCTCAAGATTACCAGGCAGATGTCGCAGGGAAATCTGGATGTGGAGATGGATGAGGATGTGGGATTATTCAATCCGCTGAAATATGAGCTGCAGGAGATTCAGAGAGGATTCCGCAAGGCGGTGGAGGAAGAGGTGAAGAGCCAGAACATGAAGACGGAGCTGATCACCAATGTCTCTCATGACTTGAAGACGCCGCTGACGGCGATTATCACATATATTGACCTGATGAAGGATCCGAATCTGACACCGGAGGACAGAGAGCAGTATCTGGGAACCTTAGATCGGAAGGCGCAGCGCCTGAAGAATCTGATTGAGGATCTGTTCGAGGTCAGCAAGGCTTCCAGCCGCAATGTCACGCTCACTCTTGCGGACATTGATCTGTGCGCGCTGCTTAAGCAGGTAGAGTTCGAACTGTCGGATAAGATTGAAGCCTCCGGAATTGAGTTCCGCTTCCGGCTTCCCGAGGAGAAGGTAATTGCCAGACTTGACAGCCAAAAGACATACCGGATTTTCGAAAATCTGATCGTGAATATTACAAAATACGGACTGCCCGGAACAAGAGCCTATGTGGATCTGACAGATATGGGAGATCGGGTCAGTATCGTGTTAAAGAATGTATCTGCTGCGGAGATGGACTTTGATACGACAGAAATTACGGAGCGCTTCGTAAGAGGGGACAAATCGAGGAATACCGAAGGCTCCGGCCTGGGACTTGCCATTGTCAAGAGCTTCACGGAGCTGCAGGGAGGGACATTCGAGATTTTGGTGGACGGGGATTTGTTCAAGGCGGTTGTGGGATTTTGGAAGTAAGGAGAAAGCGGTTGGTGAAATCGACCGTAGACAGCAGCAGGCAGGGAGCGGCTTATCAGGAGCCGTACCCTGCCTGTTTTCTGTATTCGGTTGGGGACATGCCCATATGTCTGCGGAAGCTCTTGCTGAAGGTAAACGGATCGGAATACCCAAGCTGTAAGGAGATGTCCCGGATGGAGGAGTCTCCGGTTGAGAGCTGATGACAGGCCATCTCAATCCGGATCTTCTGGATATAATCAATGGTCCGGATTCCAAGGAGCGTCCGGAACAGATTCAGCAGCGTATGTTCACAGATGCCGAGATACCGGGCAGTTGACTGGACGGTAACGGTCGCGATGCTGTGGCGGATGTATTGATCGGCTCTCCGGAAGAGCTCCGCTTCCCGAGGCATGACGGCCGCGCTGCCTTCCCGGCGCGACAGCAGGCAGAGCAGGGAGGAGAGAAGGCTTGAGGCGGCCCGGACATCGTTTAGCTTGAGGCTTGCAAGCGCTTCCGAGCAGAGCGTCCGGTGGAATTCCTCCAGAGGGATATGCAGGGCGCACCCGGCGGGAAGCTCCGGAAATCCGGGCTGAAGACAGCGGAATTCAAACCACCAGAAGTTCCAGCCGGCAGCGGCGCACCGGTAGTGAAAGCGCCCCTTCGATGCGTCGAACAGCACAAGATCCCCGGCCTCTGCCCGAATCGTGCCGCAGCCCGGCGCAAGAATCCCGCTGCCCTGCAGGGTGGCGCACAGCACATGGCTGTCCGGAATCGGCGGATGAGAGATCCGATAGCTCTGATCTGCCACAACATAATAGATGGCGTCCGCAGTGACGGGAGTGAAGGAGTAACGCTCCGGCGCGGCGCAGAAATCCAGGTATTGCATGAGGGCTCCTTTCCGAAAATGACATATTTTATTCTGATTTCCCCATTCTCATGAATGGGGATTTTTATTATGATTATAGCAAAACA
>CALWGS010000078.1 GCA_944380155.1 uncultured Lachnospiraceae bacterium | reverse complement strand
AAGCACCAGGTTCCAGATCCCGACCGCTTTCATTGTATGATATATTTTCTCGTACATCACAGCCCTCCTTCCTGCCGCTCCGGACAGCCGCCTCTCAGGCCTTCACGCCGTACTGCTCGTAATATGCGTCAATCCTTGCCTTCATCGCGTCATCAATGATAATCTTCCCCTTGTAAGGCCGGTTATATAAGGATTCCACGACCTCCTGCATGGTCACAATTGCCGAAGCAGGGAATCCGTAGATTTCCTGAATCTCCTCAAGAGCGCTCTTGTCTCCCTTCCCCCGTTCCATCCGGTTGAGAGATACAATCAGACCCGTGATTGTGACATTCCCCTGAGCCTTCAGAATCGGGAAGGTTTCCTCGATCGACTTGCCGGATGTTGTCACATCCTCGATGATCATGACCCTGTCACCGTCCTGAATCGGGCTGCCAAGCAGGATGCCGGCATCGCCGTGATCCTTTATCTCCTTGCGGTTCGAGCAATATCTCACCTCTTTGCCGTAGAGACGGCTGATCGCGATGGTTGTCGCGACGCTTAACGGAATCCCCTTATACGCGGGCCCGAACAGTACGTCAAAATCCAGTCCGTAATGATCGTGAATCGCCCTGGCATAATATTCTCCGAGGCGTCCCAGCTGGGAGCCCGTTACATAAGAGCCCGCATTCATAAAGAACGGGGACTTCCTTCCGCTCTTCAAGGTGAAGTCACCGAACTTCAGCACCTGGCTGTCCACCATAAATTCTATAAATTCCTGCTTATATTGTTCCATTCCATCCTCCTGTTATACACAGCCAATCAGGCTGTTAATATCTTCGACTCCGTATTCCTGCATGTAGGCCTTCAGTCCCTCCGCTACACACGCCGCGGCATCCGGCCTGTAGAAGTTCGCCGTACCGACCGCAACGGCGGTAGCCCCTGCCATGATGAATTCAAGCGCATCCTCCGCGTTCTGGATTCCTCCCATGCCGATCACGGGAATCTTCACAGCCTTCGCGGTCTGATAAACCATCCGGACGGCGACCGGCTTCACCGCAGGTCCCGACAGGCCTCCCGTCTTATTGGCCAGCGCAAAGCAGCGCTTCTTAATATCAATCTTCATTCCGGTCAGGGTATTAATCAGGGACAGCGCATCCGCTCCGCCGGCTTCGGCCGCTCTTGCCATCTCCGCAATATCCGTAACATTCGGACTCAGCTTCATAATCACCGGCTGCTTCGCATGCCGCTTCACCTCTGCCGTAATCTCCTCCACGGCCTTCGCATTCTGTCCGAATGCAATGCCGCCTTCCTTCACGTTCGGGCAGGAGATATTGATCTCAAGCATATCAACATCCTCTCCCGACAGGCGCTCCACGACCTCGATATAATCCTTCACGGTCCTGCCGCACACATTCACAATAATATTCGTATCATACTGCCTTAAGAACGGAATATCCCTCCGTATGAATACCTCCATGCCCGGATTCTGAAGTCCGATGGCATTGAGCATTCCTCCATAGGTCTCCGCAATCCGCGGCGTCGGGTTGCCCGGCCACGGTACATTCGCCACTCCCTTGGTCGTTACGGCTCCAAGGCTGCCCAGATCGACAAATTCGGAGTATTCCGCTCCGGAACCGAAGGTTCCCGAAGCTGTTGTAACCGGATTCTTCCATTCCACTCCCGCTATCGATACCTTAAGATTCATAGCGTTCCTCCTTATGCTTCACTCACTGAAACCGTCCTGCCTGCCGTTATATCTCCACATCCTCCGCGTAGAAGACGGGACCATCCTTGCAGATCCGCTTGTTATTGACATTCGTATGCTCATCCGTATCCTTCGACCGGCAGACACAGGCCAGACACGCGCCGATTCCGCAGGCCATTCTCTCTTCAAGCGAGAGCTGCGCCCGAATCTGCTTCTCTTTCGCATACTGCTTCACACCCCGAAGCATCGGCGTGGGTCCGCAGGCAAATATCATATCGCCGTCCAGAGCATTCTCCCTGATGGCATCTATGACATTCCCCTTCACCCCGCAGCTTCCGTCCTCCGTCGAAATAAATACGGAACCATATGCTTCGAATTCCCGGTTCAAAAACAGCTCATCCCGATAGCCAAGTACAATGCTCTTCTCACAGGAGAGCTGCTTCGCAAGCTCGAGCATGGGAGGAATCCCGATTCCTCCTCCAATCAGAATCGCTCTTTTGCAGCCGTCCATATCAAAGCCGTTGCCCAGAGGCCCCATCACCTCAATCGGATCCCCGGGCCCAAATCCGGCAATCCTCTCCGTTCCCGCTCCCGCGATCCGGAAGACCAGCCGCAGAAGTCCGGCCTCCTTTTTAATCTCGCAAAGACTGATGGGCCTTGGAAGCAGCTTGTCCGCTGCCCCTGTATACAGGGACACGAACTGCCCCGGCTTCGCGGCCTTTGATATCTGCGGATCCTCGATCCACAGGCTGTGTATGCCGGTACCGATCTCGCTGTTTTCGCGTACTATGGCCGTATTCTTCACTTTAAGCGCCATTTGAGAACCACCATACCTTTCCTTTTATCTTCTTATTATTGTATACGATAAAAAGGCAAAAGGCAATATCCGATTTCTCGTTTGATTTTCCCTTTTCCACTCTCCTGCTTTATTACAGATTCATTAATTCTTCCGCGCGCTGACGCAAAATGTTGAATTTCGCCTGTATTAATGTTACTATCATTACATATCATTTCATACGGAACTGTTTTGAATCGTCAGAAAGGAGTTTGCATATGTCAGTGATTCAACGTTATTTCCGCATTGCCTTTTGCACGGCAGCCTTCACGCTTGCCGGCGCGCTCTGCCTCCAGGGTCTCCCGGCGGCAGCCGCCGTGCCGGACGCGCAGGAGAAGGAGCTTCCCTTTGAGAACCCCGAACAGGTTCTTATTGCCTACCCTGCCGACAATGATTCCACCACCGCAGCCAATATCAGTATTCTGGGAGCCTGTGATTATCATTATCCCCTCTTCCTTGACGGAGAGGAAATCGAGACTACGGAATACGGATTCTTTACCGTCTATGTTCCCCTCGAGATCGGTACGAATACCTTTGTCTTCGAGAACAACGGCCATCAAAAAGTTCTAACCGTAACACGCACCCGGCCGGCCTCATCCTCCGGATCCTCCTCCTCGGCTTCCGCAGAAACCTACCGGGAGTACACGGAGGATGTCTTCGGAACCATCGACATTCCTTATGCCATGCCGCGAACCCGGATCTCCTCGGCAGATGTGAACCTGCTGCCTCTGACTGAGGGAACCTCCTTCCGGATCCTCGGGGAAGACGGCAGCTATTACCGGATCGCGGACGGAACCTATATCAGCAAGTCGAGCATCACCCTGCTTGACGAGCCCCTGCCCGAGAACCGGGTATCGGCCGCAGATGTCAGAGAGGAAGAAGGCAACCTGGTAACCGCAGCGCTTGCTATGGATGTGAATGCCCTGTATGCCGTAGAGCAGACGGACTCTTACGTATCCCTGACGCTGTATGATACGGTATCCGGAGCCAATCCCGTGATCTCTTCCAACAACCTGGTGAAGTCCGTCTCTGTCGAGACGGATTCGGAGGCGGGCACGACAACCTATACCTTCTTCTTCTATCTGGAGTCCCTGCTGTGCGGCTACGATGTCTTCTTTGAGGACGGGGTAATGCGTTTTCAGATGAAGCAGGCGCCGAAGCTTACGGACGGGGACAGCCTTGCGGGCGCCGTGGTGCTGCTTGACGCCGGGCACGGAGATCAGGACAGCGGAACCGCAGGGCCTCTCGGAACCTGCGGCCCGCTTGAGAAGGATATTAATCTGGCCATCACCCTGGCCGCAAGGGATTACCTTGAGAGCAGAGGAGCCGAGGTCATTCTGGTGAGGGAGGATGATTCCTTCCTGAGCCTTTCCGACCGCGTGAGCCTGATCCGGACCGTGAAGCCGGATCTTTCGATCTCCATACACGGCAATGCCCTTGCGGTGACATCGGACTTCTCAAACTCAAGCGGCTACCTGACCTATTACAGTTATGATTTCTTCAATGATGTGCCGGAATACATCAATGAGAAGGTCAGTGAGGAGATGGGCTTCTCCATCCGCTCTCCCAGGCAGTCCAACCTGTCGCTGACCAGACTGACCGCATGTCCGGCCGTGCTGCTTGAGACCAGCTTTCTCACCAACCCTTACGACTATGAGCGTCTGATACAGCCGGACTATCAGCGGGCCTTCGGCGAGGCAATCGGGAAAGCGGCGGAATCCTATCTGACGGAGCATGCCCAGCCGTCCTACCTCTCCTATACGATCCGGCGGGGCGATACCCTCTCTGCCATCTCAAGGAACACCGGTGTATCCATCCGTATCATTGCGGATTATAACCATATTGAAGATATTGATCACATTCTTGCCGGCCAGACGCTTCGGATTCCCGTCGAACTGTAGCGGCCGCAAAAGGAGGTTTCTTTGAATCCAGATCTTCTTATCGACATTCAAACCTGGCATGACGCAGACGAGCATCAGAAGATCATCGATGCTCTGTCCGCCCTGCCGGGCAGCGAACTCAATTACGAGCTTACCTGTCTCCTTGCAAGGGCATATAATAACAGGGGAGAGAATGGAGATTACAAACAGGCCGTCTCCCTGCTCCTCTCCGTCGCCGACGAGGGCATCCCCGATCCGCTCTGGCATTACCGGCTCGGGTACGCATACTACTTCCTGAACAGGGAATACGACGCCAGACGGGAATTCGAATTCGCGCTCCGGTTCCAGCCGGGGGATGAGGACTGTCTTACGCTGATTCGATCCTGCAACCAGGCGCTTTCCCTTCCGCTTACGCTCCGGCCGTTCTCAAAACGTGTTCAGAAGTTCTGGAAGTTCTTCCTCCTGATCGAGCAGGAGCTGAGAGCGCTCCTCGACCAGGAGGCCGACTCTTCGACCCCGTTCGCCGCCCTGATCATTGATACTGTACTGGACGGGGTGAACTGTGAAGCAATCAAGCATGGAGAACGATATGAACTGATCCTGAAGCCCGAAGAACACAGCTGCCTGACTCTCCCCTGCCTTGCCCTAAGAGATGCGGCTCCTCCGGAGGCATGCGTTCACTGGACATTCACCGTGTCTGGATATGAAAATCAAAAGCCGGAGCCCGTATTCCGCCAAAGCACCGGAGAGGAAGAAGCACTTACATCATTTCGCTCCGATATCCGCACGGGCTCCTTCCTGGTTCCCGAACTGTCCGACGAGTATGAGGCCGGAGAGCAGGATATTGCGGAACAGTACTATCAGCACGGGATCACGGCCTGCTTCCTGTGCTATCCCGTGCGCGGCAAATCGCGCGCGGAACAGGAGGCCCTCTCGGATACTCTCATCACACGGATTCTGGGAGCCGCAGGGGATACGGCCGTCCTTATCGGCTCTGCTTTTGGAACTGAATATGACTATATTGACTTGCTGGTCTATGATCTGCGCCCCTTCCTGGATTCTATTGCTGCCCAGGAACAGGATCTTCCGATCGAACTGCTGTTTTTTCAGGTCTTTCGTCCGGACATCGGCCCGATTCCCCTCAAGAGCAACCAGCTTCAGGAAGGCACTGTTCTTACCAGGCAGACGGAGGAGATGCTCCGGCTTCTCTTCCAGAACAGCAGGCTGTTTGATGCGCTCGAACTGATCCGCGCCTTCATCGACGAGGGAACGCAGGCGGGCGCATTTACGGAAGAGGAAGCCTATCATGACTTGAGAATTGCCCTGTATGTTGCCTATGCGAATAATAATATTGACGACTACGAGCACTACATCAGTACGGAAAAATGGCTCAGGCGCGTAGAAGACCAGGCCGCCGGCTGCGGAGTCTGGTATTACCGCTATGCCTGCGCGCTGATTTATCTCAGCCGCCTGGAAGAGGCTCTGGAATATTCCGAGAAGGGAATCCGGGAGGAGGCGGAC
>CALWGS010000077.1 GCA_944380155.1 uncultured Lachnospiraceae bacterium | reverse complement strand
TCTCGACCATGAACGTACTCTGTCCGGAAGCAAGATCGTCCGAGGCCCCGACCCTGGTAAAGATCCGATCGACAATCCCAATATCCGCAGACTCGGCCGGAACGAAGCTTCCAATCTGCGCCATCAGAACAATCAAAGCGCTCTGGCGCATATAGGTGGATTTACCCGCCATATTAGGACCGGTTATAATAGAAATCCGGTTCGTCTCGTTATCCAATATCGTGTCATTTGCAACAAACATATCATTCGGGATCATTCGTTCTACCACCGGATGCCGTCCGCCCGTAATGTGAATGACTCCCTCCTCATTGATCTGCGGTCTTACATATCGGTTTCTCTCAGCAACCGCAGCCAGGGACGCGCAGACATCAAGCCTTGCTACGGCCTTGGCCGTCTGCTGGATTCTCCTGACTTCTCCCGCGATTCGATCACGGATCGAGCAGAACAGATCGTACTCCAGCGAAAAAAGCTTATCCTCGGCTCCAAGGATTGCCTCTTCAAGCTCCTTGAGTTCCTGAGTTGTATAACGTTCCGCATTCGTCAAGGTCTGCTTTCGGATCCAGGTATCCGGCACAAGCTGTTTGAATGAGTTCGTGACCTCCAGATAATAGCCGAAGACCCGGTTGAAACGAATTCTCAAATTCTTGATTCCCGTTGTCTCACGCTCCTTTGCCTCCAGCTGGGCAAGCCAGGTCTTCCCGTCCGTCTTGGCCGCCCGGAGCCTGTCTACCTCCGCGTGAAAACCTTCCCGAATAATGCCTCCTTCCCGCACGGAAACGGGTGGTTCCTCGGCAATGGCGTCCGTAATCAGTGTCCTGATATCCTCAAGGGGATCCAGCTCCTCCCCGATCTTCGTCAAGCGTTCGGACTGAAAGCCCTCCAGCAGGTATTTGACAGACGGAAGCATGGACAGAGAGGAGGCAAATGCCGTAAGGTCCCTTGGATTGGCAGTCTTGTAGCTGATGCGCCCCATCAGCCGCTCCAAATCATAAACAGAATTCAGGTATTCCCGGATCTCCTCCCTTGTAATCGCATTCTCCTTCAGCTCCTCCACCGCGTCAAGCCTGCGGTTGATCTCCTCCTTCTCAAGCAGCGGCTGCTCCACGCAGCTTCTTAACAGTCTGGCTCCCATGGCAGTCTTCGTCTTATCCAGAACCCACAGCAGGGATCCGCGCTTATTCTTCTCCCGCAGTGTCTGAGTCAGTTCCAGATTTCTTCTCGCGGCACTGTCAAGCACCATAAACCGCGTCGTCACGTACGGCGTAATATGCGTTAAATGCGGCAGGGTGCTCTTTTGTGTATCATACAGATAGCGCATCACTGCTCCCGCGGCAATAACCCCGGCCGTATAATCTCTCAGCCCGAGTCCGTCAAGGGACGATACCCCGAAATGCTCCTTTAAGGCATTTTCGCAGACATCCCTCATAAACTGCCGATCTTCCAGGGCCCGGACCGAAGCGCACAGGCGTTCCTTCAGTCCGTCAATATCCGCGCCGCAGGATAAAAAGGCGGAGTTGCAAATGATTTCGGACGGCATATATTTATTGATTTCATCCGTCAGCCTGCGCTCGGAATCCATCTCCGTCACATAATAATCCCCCGTGGTAATATCAACGGCGGACAGTCCGATACAGGACGGCGTATAGCAGATTCCCAGCAGATAATTATTCTTCGTCTCATCCAGCGACTGCGGATTCAGATTCGTTCCGGGCGTAACAATGCGGATTACCTCCCGCTTTACAAGTCCCTTGACCGATTTCGGATCCTCCATCTGTTCGCAGATCGCCACCCGGTACCCCTTTTCAATCAATTTGCTTAAATATCCGTCCGCTGCATGATAAGGGACTCCGCACATGGGAGCCCGCTCTTCTAATCCGCAGCTTTTTCCGGTCAGTGTAAGCTCAAGCTCCTTCGACACCGTTAACGCATCGTCAAAGAACATCTCATAAAAATCACCCAGCCGGTAAAACAGGATACAATCCTTATACTGATTTTTAACCTCCATATATTGCTGCATCATTGGAGTTAATTGTGTCATTGGTTCTTCCTCTCTTCTTAGGGCCTCTATACGCCCGGATCGACAAGGAGGCGGTTCCCGTCCGCCGCCTGAGTCGCGAGTTTGTCGCATCGTTCATTCTGTGGGTGCCCGTTATGTCCCTTCACCCAGATAAAAGTAACGCGGTGCGGCTCCTTCGCCGATAGCAGCCGCTTCCACAAATCGACATTCTTCACTGGTTCGTTCGCGGTGCGCTTCCAGCCCTTCCTGATCCAGCCGTCAATCCAGTGCTCGTTAAACGCCTTGACCAGATATTGGGAATCCGAATACAGCGTTACCTCACAGGGGCGGTTAAGTGCCTCCAGTCCCACAATTGCGGCCATCAATTCCATACGGTTATTCGTCGTTCTCTGATATCCGGCGGACAACTCTCTGATATGCTCTGTTCCCCTGGAATCCACATAAGAAAGAATCGTTCCGTACCCTCCCGGCCCGTCCGGATTCCCTCTTGCGGAGCCGTCTGTATAGATTGTCACTTTCATAACATCCTCATTTCCGCGCACTCTGACGCTCATTTTGTCTCAATCGCCTTCCATTCACCGTGCTCCAGAAAATAATTGGCCGCACGGTCTGCCTTCTCAATGATATCCTGTGAATATCCCATGATTCCAAGCAGCTTAATTGCGTTACGGGAAACGGCTCTGCCAGGATATAACAGATAATCAAACAACACCTTATTGTCCTCCACCTGCTCCTGAAAATGATAATTCGAGAACTCCTTCTCCAAAATATGTGTCAGCTCGATATCGTGCGTCGCCGCAAAGCACATGGCTCCCGATTTCGCAAAGCTGTTCAGAATCTGGGAGGAGGCAGCAATTCTCTCAAGCGTATTGGTCCCCCGAAGCACCTCGTCTACAAAGCAGAGGGTCGGAATCTCCGGATCCAGCCCGTCCAAGATTCTCTTAAGCGATTTAATCTCCACAATATAATAGCTTTCATTGCTGATAATATCATCCCGGAGCGCCATGGAAGAAGCAATTTTGAAGAAGCTGGCATGATACGCTTCCGCCGTGGACGTAAAGATCGTCTGTGAAAGAATTGCGTTAATTGCCAGCGTCTTAATAAAGGTGGACTTCCCGGAAGCGTTCGATCCGGTAATCAGCACGCACCTCTCTTCCCGAATCGAATTCGGAACCGGGTGCTCTAACATCGGGTGATACACATTCTTCACATTCAGAAACGGTTTACGCGAGGAAACCAATTCCGGAAGACACCAGTTCCCGATCAGGTCGCGGAAGGACGCCGCAGCCAGCATGGAATCCAGAAGCCCAACAGTCTCATACATATCATTCAGGGCTCCTTCGTTATTCTTAAGCTGCACCAGCATCTTATTGAACTTAATCAAATCAACATGGAAGAGCATTCTGGCGTAATCCACGAACAGATCCATCAAATCGCCCGTCGGCTTCTTCGGCGCAACAACGGACGCACCCTTGCGGAAGCTGCGGAACACCGTCTCCGCATGCAGGAGGGTTTCGGAATATTCGCGAATCTCCGTAATCCCAAGCTTTGGAATCTCCCGAACCGCGTCAAGAAGTCGGATCAGATAGGACACAACCTCAAAATACGGCTCAATAACACGCTTCCTCTTCGTATACATCACCACATTCCAGATCCCGACCGTAAGTGCCGCAATCACCCCAATCGCGGGTGAAACAAAGCAAACTGTGAGGGAAGCAAGCATCGCGCCCGCCATCAGATAATGCCCCGCATTCGATTCTTTTGGAATGTGGTTCAGACGATTCATGTATTCGTATACTGAGATCTTCTTCATCTTTCCCATACGCGAAAGAACAGACTGAAGCGCATAACGCTTCTCCGGATCCCCGCCGAATAATTCAATCAGGCGGTTTCGTTCCTTAAGAAGGCCCTCGTCAGTTGAAATGCGGCGCAGCATGGCATACAGATACTCCTCGCCAATCGCGCAGCAGGTGTTATTCATCAGCATATAAATCTGATCCAGATCCAGATCGTTCCAGGTAATATCATCGATATCCATCCTGTCATTCTTATGCTGCCTGTAATAGAACTGAATGGAATTGTATTTCTCCTGCGTATACTCCTCCTTCGGAACATCGCCCCAATTCCGTTTCAGTCCGGCAAGAAGCTTCTCCTTCCCGGTTTTCGCGTCATAGATGCTCTTAATCACAAGAATCAGCACAATGCCCGCGATGATGATCAAAACATTCGTCATTCCCTGTGTCATACCCTATCTCCATTCATAATTTCTTTCATTATAGTGAGCGCGGGATCAGATGTCAAGAAAGGGAACACAAAAAAAGCGGGGACGCTCTCGCGCCTCCGCCTCTGTTTCGTATTAATCATTAATAAAACGTACCACCTTAAGAGGGGTTCTGTAAGTAACGGACGATATCTTCACGCCGGTCTTGCGGCCGCTTGCGTGAATGACCTGATTGTTGCCGATGTACATTGCCACATGATCAATGTATCCGGTCGAAGTCACTCCGTAGAACACCAGATCACCCGGCTTTGCCTCTGAAAGCGAAATGGAAGTTCCCCGTGACGACACCGCTATGTCCCTCGATACTCTCGGCAGCCCCGTAATTCCGAAGTTCTTGTAGATTGCAAGGACGAATCCGGAACAGTCCACACCGGTGGTTAAGCTGTTGCCGCCCCAGACATAATCCAGACCGACATACTGCTTTGCGAACTCCACCATACGGGAGCGAAGGCCGGATACGCTGGAATCCAGCTCCTTAACTTCGGTTGCTTTCAGCCAGGAATATGTAAGCTCCACATAATCGCTTGATACATAACCGGTGGTCTCCCCGTCAAGCTGTACCTTCACCCAAGTCTTCGCCACGGCATCATTCTTGTTGACAATCATATCATCCAGTACCTCAAGCTCCTCTCCCGTACTGACATGTGTTATGATTCCCGCTTCCGTACTCGGCTCCATCCTGACCCTGAGCCCGGTTCCCTGAACCAGGGCAACCACGCTTCCGACCTCTCTTGCAATGGCAGCCGCCTCATCTCCCATATACAGATATTCCGTAGAGGCGTACCCGCTTACGTCTCCGGACTCAATCTTCGCCCAGCCGTCCTCCACGCTCTCTACGATACAGTACGCATCCTTGGGAAGGATTCCCACAATCGAACTGTCCGTCGTCGGCTCCTTGCGGATATTCAAATGCTTGTCTACATGTGCGATTGCGATATTCTCAGGTATGATAATCTCTACGGAGAGCAGTTCCGTTGTATCCACCTCGTCTGCCGTAAAGTCGAGCTGTTCATAATATTGATCGAGTGCGACGCTGATTCCGCCGATCGGATTCTCACCCGTTACAGTCGCCGCAGAGGCCGGAACCGCTCTTAAGTATAATGCTGCAGCACCGGTGATACACAAAAATGCTGCTTTCTGTAGTGTTTTCGTCATGCAAAGCCTCCAAAATTAAACCTTACAGGTTCTTTAAAATTATTACAAAGATATTAAATTTATTAAGTACGTATTATAACAGGCCTGCATATTTTTGTCAATATTGTGGCAGTATATTTTTTGAATTTCGTAAAAAAACACAAATTTGATAAGATCAATTGGAAATTCCATGCAAAAAAACCGTCAGATCACAGAAATTCATCCATGATCTGGCGGTTTTTTTATATATTTTTTAAAAATCAATCTGTTAAATGATAATGCAGATCAATCCTCCATTGCTGTCATTAATGATTTTCTGCATGGTATCCTGAAGCTTTAACTGGCTCTCATCCGTCATTTTTCCGATCTTTGCCGAAATCCCGTCATCTACCAGCTGCTGAATCGTCTTGCCGAAGATATTGGTATCCCAGATACCGTCCGGATCCTCCCTGGTCTGATCCTTAATGTATTCCACCAGATCCCTGGCCTGCTCTTCGCTTCCGACAATGGGAGCAATCTCCGTTTCGATATTGGCCCGGATCATATGAACGGAAGGAGCGGTAGCTCGAATCTTGACTCCGAATTTCGCGCCGTGTTTGATAATCTCGGGCTCTGCAATCGTAATTTCCTCCCGCGTGGGCGTCACAACGCCATAGCCCTTGAACTGCACCTGTTCACATGCATTGCCGACCTTTTCATATTCCAGCCGCTTCTCGGCCAGTTCCTTTAAGGTTGATAAGAACTGGTATTCACCGTGCACCGGAATGCCGATCACATCGCTTAAAATGTCATAATAATGGCTTTCATCAATCTGGGTCTGGATCCGGACGCTCCCATTCTCGCGATTGATGGAATCAATCTTAAATCCTTCCACATACCTGGAATCAACAGCAGGCACCTGCCCCCTGACATCCTTCATCAGACGAATCTGCTTCATCACTCCCTTCACGGCATTGATTAAATCTGCCTTGAGATAATGATGATTCGGAAGCATCTCCACCCATTTCGGAACGAAGAAATCCAGTTCGGAAACCGGAAATACGGACAGGATCTGTTCCATAATTCTGGTAATATCATCCTTTTTCAGCTGTTCACAATTCACCGGCAGGACCGTCACACCATTCTTTTGTTCGATGGATTCGGCAAGTGTCCTGGTCTCCTCGGAGTACGGCCGGATCGTGTTCAGAAGCACGATGAAGGGCTTGCCAAGCTTTTTTAATTCCTGAATCGTCCTCTCCTCCGGGGCTATGTAGCTTTCCCGTGGCAAATCCCCGAAGCTTGCATCTGTTGTAATCACAATGCCGATGGTAGAGTGATCATTAATGACCTTCCTGGTCCCGAGCTCAGCCGCCTGTGTGAATGGGATCTCATGATCAAACCAGGGAGTCTTCACCAGCCTCTCCTGCCCATTCTCTACATGCCCCGATGCGCCCTCCACCATATACCCCACGCAGTCAATCAGCCGAATCTTTATCTGCGTCTCATCCGTCAGCTCAATCACTGCCGCCTCCTTGGGGATGAATTTTGGCTCTGTTGTCATAATCGTCTTGCCGGCCGCCGACTGCGGCAGCTCATCCACGGTGCGTTCCCTTGCGTGGACATCCTCCATGTTCGGTATCACAAGCAGATCCATGAACCGTTTGATAAAGGTGGATTTGCCGGTTCTGACCGGACCTACGACTCCGATATAGATCTCTCCGTTCGTGCGGGCATTGATATCCTTGTATACGTTATATCCCGAAGATCCAAAATTGTCCATAAAATACCCCTTCCATCTCTGTACCTGATGCCGCCATTGGTACAGTATATGAAAGGGGCAGATATGATATGCCTGTTTAGTCGATTTCTACCTTCTCAAGCGCCTGACGCACATCCGCAAGAATATCCTCGATATTCTCAAGGCCGACAGAGAGACGGATCATTCCGCCGTCAATGCCCGCCGCTACCAGCTGTTCATCGGTCAGCTGGCGGTGAGTCGCGGAGGCAGGATGCAGGACGCAGGTCCGGATATCCGCAACATGCACGACGTTGGAGGCCAGGGTCAGGCTGTCCATGAAACGGACTGCGTTCTGCCTCCCGCCCTTGATAGAGAAGGAAATCACGCCGGATGTTCCGAGAGGAAGATACTTCTTCGCAAGTTCATGGTATTTGTTATCCTCAAGTCCCGGATAATTCACCGACGCAACCTTATCCGAGTTCTCCAGGAACTTGGCCATCACCATCGCGTTCTCGCAGTACTGCTTCATTCTCACCGGAAGCGTCTCAAGCCCCAGATTCAGCAGGAAGGCGGAATTGGCGGCCGGATAGCATCCGAAATCCCTCATCAGCTGCATTCTGGCCTTAATAATATAGGCTGACGGTCCGAAATCCCTGGTATAGACAACGCCGTGATAGCTCTCGTCCGGCTGCGTGAATTCCGGGAACTTCCCGCTTGCCGCCCAGTCGAACTTCCCGCCGTCCACAATAACGCCCCCGCCCTGTACTGCGTGGCCGTCCATATATTTGGTTGTGGAATGAACCACAATATCCGCACCGAATTCAATCGGGCGGCACAGAATCGGGGTGGCAAACGTATTGTCTACGATCAGAGGAACTCCGTTCTCATGAGCAATCTGTGCGAATTTCTCGATATCAAATATCGTGAGCGCCGGATTCGCAAGCGTCTCCCCGAAGACCGCCTTGGTATTCGGCTTGAACGCCTTCATAATCTCCTCCTTCGGAGCATCCTCATCCACCCAGATGCATTCAATTCCCAG
>CALWGS010000076.1 GCA_944380155.1 uncultured Lachnospiraceae bacterium | reverse complement strand
GGAGCCGCACAGGAAAAAGCCGGGCAGGAGACCGCGGAATGCAGGGAACGCCTGCAGGCGTTAGAGCGGGCCGTCAGAACCAGGGAAGAATCCATCCTGGCCATGGAGCGGGATTGGGAGGAAAAGTACAGCGCCTATTACGAGGACGGGGAGTACGCGCAGGTTCCGTATTCGGACGAGGAGCTTGCGGCCAGACTGAACGGACGGCGGATGGCGGCGCTTGCGAAGAACGCGGAGCTGGAGGATAAGAACCGTCTGGTGAATTCCTACATATCGGCCATGAACCGGTGTCTTCGTTCGATTACCGCAAGGGGCATCAGCGTCGCGGATCTGACGGAGCGCTATGAGAAGGGAGAAGTGTACCGGACCGGCGAGGAGGAGCTGGCTGAGGCGAGGAAGAGGCAGAACAGCCTTGCGAAAGAGATTTCCTCCAAAGAGAAGGCGCTGGAACTTCTTCGGGCGGACTGGAACCGGCTGGACGGAAGGAATGCCCAGGCGGCGGAGGAGATAGAGAGAACCTATGGAAGCTATGAAGATATGAAGCTGGATACGGAGGAGGCGAAGCATTATCTGGCCGCGGCGCAGGAGACACTGGATCAGAAGCAGTCGGAGTTAAGCGGCGCGATCAGCGGACTTGAGGCTGCCAGGGAGGAGATCCGAACCTATGAGGATGTCCGCAGGGATATCGAGAGAATGTTCAAGGGAACCGGAATTGAGCCCGGCGCGGGAGAAGGAAGAGTGGAGGACGGCGTGGATCTGCGCAGCCATTTCAGGCAGGTGGAAGAACAGTATGACCGGCTTCTGAAGCGGCTGTCGAAGGAGCAGGAGCGCTTCTACCGGAATAAGGAGCTGCTGGTTCGGGATCTGGAGAATCTGGGAGCGCATCCGCTCGCGGAGGAGATCCGGACCGGCGTGAAGCTGCCGGCGTCGGAACAGGAAGTGGAGCGGATGCAGACCGGCCTGTCTGAGATTATAGAATGTCTGGCCCTTGAGAAGAAGCGGATTGAAGGAAGCATAAAGGAGCTTCAGAGCATGAAGGAGAATTTCGAGAGCCAGTGCCTTCAGCGCTGTATGAATATCCGGACGGAACTGGAGCGCCTTCCGAAGCTGTCCGGAATTGTACTGGACGGCGAGCGGATTCCGATGATTCATTTGAGCGTGCCCTATGTGAAAGAAGAATTCTTCAAAGAGAGAATGTCGGCCTACATTGACGAGATTGTACAGGGAGCCGACAGAATGGAGAATCAAAGGGAACGTCTGAAATATATCCGTGCCGCGCTGGCCTGGAAGAAGCTGTTCTCGGTGATCGTGACCGATATGAATGCAATCCGGCTTACGCTGTACAAGCGGGAACGGATCAAGGAGCAGAGCCGTCATCTGCGCTATGAGGAAGCGGTCGGAAGTACCGGGCAGTCGCAGGGGATCTACATCCAATTCCTGATTGCGGTGATTCATTATATCGCCAGCATTAATTCCGCGCAGGCCGACACCGGGGAATTGACGAAGGTACTCTTCATTGATAATCCGTTCGGCGCAGCCAAGGATATCTATATCTGGGAGCCGATTTTCGCGCTGCTTCGGACGAACCGGGTGCAGCTGATTGTGCCGGCAAGAGGAGCGACTCCGGCAATTACGGGGCGATTTGATGTGAATTATGTTCTCGGACAGAAGCTGGCGGACGGCAGACAATTGACGGTGGTAACGGAATATGTGAGCAGAGTGGATACGGAGGATGTGGAGTATATTCCGCTGCGATATGAACAGACAAGTCTGGATATTCTATGAAGAGTGAGGAGTGATACGAATGGAGAGGTACAATACAATTGTCAAGATAGAGGAAATCAAACGTCTCACGGAAGAAGGCGAGATCGAGAGGGCAGTCCGCGAGGCGGATGCGATAGAGTATGAACGTCTGCGTACGGTTTCTGATTTGAGTGTACTGGCGGAAGCTTACATCCGGGGAAAGGAATTCTCCAAGGCCAGGATGATCTATGAGAAAATCTTTGACCGTTCCCGTTCCAGACGCGTGGCGATGCAGCTGGTCAATCTGTCCATCAAACTCAAGGATATTGAAGCGGCGGAGGACTATCTGCAGGAGTTCATCCGGATCGCGCCGGATGATTTTTACCGCTACATATTCCGGTACAGCATAGACAAGCTGAAGGGGGAGCCGTACGAGGTTCTGATCGATTCGCTGGAGAAGCTGAAGAAGAAGGAGTACATCGAGAAATGGGCCTATGAGCTGGCGAAGCTGTATCATAAGGCCGGGATGGATCAGAAGTGTGTGGACGAATGCAGCGATATTATCCTGTGGTTCGGAGAAGGACAATATGTGGAACGGGCCAAAGCGCTGCGCTCCTATTATTACGGAGAGATGGATCTTGGGTGGCTGGAGGAATCCAGACTGATGGAGACACAGCCGATTCCGCCGCTGAATCTCTCCCTGCCGAAGGAGCCCATTCCGTTTGCCAAGCCCGCTCCTGCCCGCCCGAAGAAGGACGGGCGCTTCGAAAAGAGGATGACGGGCGGGTATGTCAGCCCGATTGACGGCAGACGTCCGGAGGTCCCCAAAGCGGCGGTGCCGGAGCCGGAAGAGAGGGGATACCGGACAGAACAGACAGAGAGCAGGGAAGAAGAGCCGCTCCCGGTGATCAATACGGAAGGACTGTTCGATGCGCCGGAGAAGGGCGTTCCGGCGGAAGAGAAGAGGCTGCGCCCGGATGAGAAGGAATGGGGGAAGGAGTCACTTGCCGAAGAACTTCGCAGGCAGGAACAGCAAGAAGAACAGAGGGAGAAGCAGGGAAAAGAACGGACGGGGCAGCCGGAAGAGAAAGCGGCAAAGCAGCAGGAAGAACGAAACCAACAGAACAATGAGGCAGGAGAGGAGTCCGGAAACGGGCGCACAGAGGAAACGGCAGAGTCCCAGGGGGAATTCCGGAGGAAAGAACAGACGGAAACCGTGACAGAAGAACAAAAGGGGGAAACGAGAGAAGAACCGGCAGAAGAGCCGATAGAAGAGCGCCGGGAAGCCGGAGAAGAACGCACGGATCAGGCGGCGGAGGAATCTGGGAAAAGGAAGAGCGAGGAACCGGAAGAAGGACCGAGGTTTTCTTCCGTGCCGTCTGTAACAGCAGGACAGGAAGCTCAAGAGACAGTTACGCCCCAGGTTGCCATGTTTCGGGAATCCCTGGCCGATCAGGGGCTGCGGTATGAGACGCTGTTCGAGATCTATTCCAGGATTCCGGGGATGGAAGAAAGCCTTGCCAGGACGCTTGAGGATACGGTAACCGGAGAGGCCGTGCAATACAATTACCAGATTGTGGGGGAGAAGAGTACGGGAAAAACGGGACTTGCCAAGAATCTGTCCAGATACTTGTATAAGACGGGCTGCATCATGACTCCCAGGGTTGCCTTGATCTCGGGAGAGAAGCTGAATCATATTAACCTGATTCAGAAGAAGGAAGCTATTGCAGATTGCTGTATGATCATTGAGGAAGCCGGGAAAATGAACACATCCTCGGCGGCAGGGCTGGCTCATGTCATTCGTGCCTTTAACGGCCGAATTGCTGTGATCCTGGAGGATACGCAAGAGAACATGAACAGACTTGCGGTAGAGAGAGAGTCTCTGATCCGTCTGTTCAAGTCCCCGATTGTTCTGTCGGGGTACACTCCGGAGGGACTTGCCCTGATCACAGCCGAGCTTCTGAAGGAGAAGGATTATCATTTGCTGGAAGGGGCAGAAGAGGCTCTCACCGCGTGCCTGAGATGCCGCAGGGAGCAGACGCCGGATCAGTTTAACCTGGCTCTGGCGGATAAGATTGCGGCGCAGGCGATTGCCAGGGCCGATAAGCGCAACGAATCCGAACTTCTGAAATTTGCGGAATCCGGAAATCTGGGCAAGGCGGATCTGGAGGGAATTGCCGCGGAAGATTTCGCAGAGATATAAGAAGAGACAGAGAGGCGAATCAGCAAATAAGAAAGGCATCGGGGGATCCGGTGCCTTTCTCAAATTTATGCCTTCCGCAACGCACTTGCTTCGCAATCGATCAGTAAATCTTATCCTCATTGTCATCGAATTCATCATCGAACTCTTCGCCGTATTCATCCGCACAGCGCTCTCTTGCTTTGGAATTGAACGGCTTCATGACCCGTTTTAATTCGGGGCGGGCAAGGTATTCATCCGGAGTGAAGTCGGGATTCTCAAGGTAGGAGATGGTGTCAAGCAGCAGCATCAGCCTGTTATAAGAGCGCTGCGCCTCCTGGAGAGGCAGACCCTCCTGCCGGTCCAGCTGGACATTCAGCTGATGATTTAATACGTTCAAGAGTTTTCTTTGTGATAGTCTCATATTCGATTCCCCCTTATCATGTTATAGTATGTGAAACTCACACCCTCTATTATAGGCATAATGCACTCGAAAATCAATAGATGAACCGGTAGAATTTTAATTTATGTGATAATTTATCACATTGAAAAAATAAAATGACAGGCTCGAAAAAAATTTGCTTGTAAGAAGACGGGATTTATAGTATGATCAGGTTTAATTTGCGGTTTCGTCATCCGCGCATAGAATGGAGGCTGCACGATGGGAAAACAATTCTGGAAACCCGGGAACATGCTGTATCCCGTCCCCGCCGTCATGGTGAGCTGCGGGAGGGACAAAGATACGCCCAATATTATTACCGTGGCCTGGGCGGGAACAGTGTGCTCGTCCCCGGCTATGGTATCCATATCCGTCAGGCCGGAACGATACTCTCACTCTATCATACAGGAGACGGGAGAATTCGTGATTAACCTGGTCACACGCCGTCTGGCCTATGCGGCGGATTACTGCGGGGTGAAGTCCGGACGGGATACGGACAAATTTCTTGATATGAAGCTTACGCCTTTTTCGATGGAGCATGTGAAGGCCCCCGGAATCAAGGAAAGCCCGGTCAATCTCGAATGCAGGGTTACGCAGGTGATTCGGCTGGGATCCCATGATATGTTCCTGGGAACGGTTGAGGGAGTTGTCGTTGACGATGCGTGGCTGAACGGGAAGGGGAAGCTTGAGTTGAACCGTGCGGGGCTGGTTACATATTCCCATGGGGAATATTTTGTTCTGGGAGAGAGACTCGGTTCCTTCGGATATTCCGTGAGGAAGGACAGACAGGAGACAGGGGCCGCATACGGGAAGGGAACACAGGGGAAGAAGGACAGCAGTCAGACAGGAAAACAAAAAAGGGCGGGTAGAACATGAAGAATAATGTCATACTAATCGGAATGCCGGGCGCAGGGAAAAGTACGATGGGCGTTATCCTGGCCAAGGTCATGGGATACCGGTTCCTGGATTCGGATCTGATCATTCAGGAACAGGAAAAAAGGCTGTTACGGGAAATCATTGAGCAGGAGGGGCAGGAGGGGTTTCTTGAAATCGAAAATCGTGTCAACGCATCCATCCGGACGGAGCGGTCCGTCATTGCGACCGGTGGGAGTGTGATATACGGGGAAGAGGCAATGAGGAATCTCCAAAGTATCGGTACGGTGGTCTATATTCAGTTGAGCTACCGGACAATCAATGAGCGACTTGGAAATATCCGCCAGCGCGGAGTTGTATTAAAAGAGGGACAGTCTTTATACGATTTGTATGAGGAGCGCTGTCCGCTGTATCAGAAATATGCACATCTGATTATAGACGCAGAAGGAATGGATACAGAAAAATTGATGGAAACGATATTAGAACGCTTAAATCATACCGATTTACAGGAATAATCACGAAAGCGGCATTCAAGCTGCCACAGATTTGCCATAAATTTGCTGATTTTATGAAAAAACGTTTTACAAAACCGGCCGGCGCTGGTATAATAGGTGCGAAGCGTCAAGAAGATCGGCGCCGGAGGGCGCATGGATACGCAGATTGAAGAGGATAGAACGGGTGAGCTGCAGTTGTTCAGGGGGAAGAATGAACGGCAGGCGTATATGTTTGATATATAGTATGTTTGATATATAGTATGAAAAAAATCAGAGGTGCAGAATGGAACAGTATATTATAAAGGGCGGAAAGCCCCTCGCCGGTGAGGTATGCATCGGCGGAGCGAAGAATGCGGCACTTGGAATTTTAGCGGCGGCTGTGATGGCAGACGAGACAGTTACGATAGAGAATCTTCCGGACATCAGAGATATTAATGTCCTGTTACAGGCGATCGAAGAGATCGGGGCAACGGTAGAGCGGGTGGACAGACACACGGCTAAGATCAACGGAGCCAATATTCATTCTGTCATTGTAGATAATGATTATATCAGGAGAATCCGGGCGTCTTATTATATGCTCGGTGCCCTGTTGGGTAAATACAGGCATGCGCAGGTCGCCTTCCCGGGCGGCTGCAATATCGGCAGCAGGCCGATTGATCAGCATATTAAGGGATTTGAGGCTCTGGGGGCCGAAGTGCGGATCCAGCACGGGCTGGTTCAGGCAGAGGCGTCGAAGCTGACCGGGAGCCATATTTATCTTGACTGCGCAAGCGTTGGAGCGACGATTAATATTATGATGGCGGCCTGTCTGGCTGACGGGCAGACCATTATTGAGAATCCGGCGAAGGAGCCTCATGTGGTGGATGTTGCGAACTTCCTGAACAGCATGGGTGCGAATATCAAGGGAGTCGGTACGGATGTGATCCGGATCCGGGGTGTAGAGCGGCTTCACGGCAGCACATATTCCATTATTCCGGATCAGATTGAGGCGGGAACCTTCATGCTGGCTGCTGCGGCGACCAGGGGAGATGTGCTGATCAAGAACGTGATCCCGAAGCATCTGGAAGCTCTGGTTGCCAAGCTGACTGAGATTGGAGCCGAGGTAGAGCAGTTTGACGATGCGCTTCGCGTGGTTGCGACCAGGCGCCTGTCCCATGCTCATGTGAAGACCCTGCCCTATCCGGGCTTTCCGACGGATATGCAGCCTCAGATGACCTCCGTTCTTGCGTTCAGCGAAGGGACAAGCATTGTAACAGAGAGCATCTTTGAGAACCGGTTCAAGTATGTGGATGAGCTGGCGAGGATGGGTGCGTCCATCAAGGTAGAGGGGAATACGGCTATTATTGACGGAGTCGCAAGAATGACGGGCGCGATCGTTGCGGCGCCGGATCTGAGGGCCGGAGCGGCTCTTGTAATTGCAGGGCTTGCCGCAGAAGGAATTACCGTAGTAGAGAATGTGGAATACATTGAACGGGGCTATGAGAATTTCGAGAGGAAGATGCGCGAGCTGGGCGCGGCCATGGAGAAGGTGGATTCCGAGGACGAGAAGGCGATGCAGAAGTTCCGGCTGAAGGTCGGATGACGCCGGAGGCGGACATGGAGCTGTGTGAATAGAATGACTGGAGAGATAGGGAACCGGAGCGGAGGAGGCGTGCTTTCTCCGCCGGTTTGGGTGCGGACGTTCGAACGGCAGGGGCTTGGCATCCGGATTTGAGGCGGCCGCTTTGGGAAAGAAAAAGAGTGATTTGGCTATTGACAATTGAGGCACGATACGATAAGCTAGTACCACAGATTGTTGAATTCTAATTGCATATTGTTTTATGTTCTCTTATTCCGAGTGATGGAGAGTAAAGACTCTGTGAAGTCACGGCAACCCCCAGAGAGGAAGGTGCCAAGTTGAGCGAGCGATCGAACAATAAGAGGATTTGATTGTCTGAGATCGGATCCGCTTACGGGCGGATTTTTTTATTCCCGTTAAGGGGTTATCACAGAGGCCGTTTCGGGCGGCTTCTCGCTTGTGCTGCGGGCAGCATGATACCAAAGGAGGATATTATGGAGAAACGATTATTTACATCAGAGTCGGTAACGGAGGGCCATCCCGATAAGATCTGCGATCAAATCTCGGATGCGGTTCTGGACGCGCTGATTGAGCAGGATCCCATGAGCCGTGTGGCCTGCGAGACCGCAATTACGACGGGACTTGTGCTTGTAATGGGAGAGATTACGACAAAGGGATATGTTGACATTCAGAAGATTGTAAGGGACACGGTCAGAGAGATCGGATATGATCGCGCGAAGTACGGATTCGATGCGGATACCTGCGGCGTGATTGTGGCACTTGACGAGCAGTCCGGGGATATTGCGATGGGCGTGGACCGGGCGCTTGAGGCCAGGGAGAGCCATATGTCGGATCAGGACATTGACGCGATTGGCGCTGGGGATCAGGGAATGATGTTCGGGTATGCAACGAATGAGACGGAGGAATACATGCCGTATCCGATTTCCCTTGCCCATAAGCTGACCAGGCAGCTGACTGAGGTGAGGAAGAACGGGACGATCCCGTATCTGCGCCCGGACGGCAAGTCCCAGGTTACGGTTGAGTACGATGAGAACGGCAGACCGGTACACCTGAATACGGTGGTGATTTCGACCCAGCATAATCCGGAGGCGGCCCAGGAACAGATCCATGAGGATGTTCACAAATATGTGCTGGATCCGGTGCTTCCGAAGGAGCTGGTTGACGAGAACACGAAGTATTTTATTAACCCGACCGGCCGCTTTGTGATTGGCGGACCGAACGGCGACAGCGGCCTGACGGGACGCAAGATCATTGTGGATACCTACGGCGGATATGCCCGCCACGGCGGCGGGGCGTTCTCCGGCAAGGACTGCACCAAGGTGGACCGCTCGGCCTCCTATGCGGCCCGCTATGTCGCGAAGAATCTGGTGGCCGCGGGACTTGCGGATAAATGTGAGATTCAGCTCTCGTACGCAATCGGCGTTGCGCACCCGACTTCGATTATGGTTGACACCTTCGGAACCGGGAAGAAGACGGATGAAGAGCTGGTCGATATCATCCGGGCTAATTTCGATCTGAGGCCGGCGGGAATCATCCGGATGCTGGATCTGAGAAGGCCGATTTACAAGCAGACGGCTTCCTACGGACACTTTGGGCGAACTGATTTGGATCGACGGGGGGAGAGCCTGGAGAAGGGGGAGCGGTTGAAGAGC
>CALWGS010000075.1 GCA_944380155.1 uncultured Lachnospiraceae bacterium | reverse complement strand
CAATGTGGTGATTACGGACAACGCGTCGATTCGGGAGGTGAACCGGGAATACCGGCAGATCGACGCCGCTACGGATGTGCTGTCCTTTCCGATGCTGGAGTATGATACGCCGGGGGATCTGACCTGGCTGACAGAGGAAGAGGATTATAATCCGGACTGCTTTGATCCGGATACGGGAGAGCTCCTGCTTGGGGATATTATGATCTCGGCGGAGAAGGTGATATCGCAGGCGGAGGAATACGGGCATTCGAAAGAACGGGAGCTTGCGTTCCTGACTGCGCACAGTATGCTGCACCTGTTCGGCTACGACCATATGGAGGAAGAGGAGCGTGCCGTCATGGAGGAGAAGCAGAGAGAGCTTTTGAACGGGCTTGGTATTACACGATAATAACGAATGGCAGGGAATACTATGAGAGGTAAAGGGAAACAAATCTGGATGATCATGCTGATGTGCGTACTTTGTGCGGGATTTGCCGCCTGCGGAGGAGATGGGGAGGAGCAGACAGAGAGTACCGGTGAACCGACGCCGGCCGTGACAAGCCCGCCGACTCCATCCCCCACTCCTTCTCTGACGCCGACTCCGACGCCGGAACTCCATGAGGGGGAGGCAAGAAGCTATCTGACCGGAGAATGGATTCCGCAGGAGGAAGCAGATCAGAGGCCGTATGCCTTGATCTTGAACAATCTTAAGACAGCCTCTCCCCAGAGCGGCATCATAGAGGCGGATATCCTGTACGAGGCGCTTACGGAGGGCGGAATCACCAGATTCCTTGGAATCTACGATGACATCGAGACGGATCGGGTGGGATCCGTGCGCAGCGCGAGACATTATTTTGTGACATTTGCGGATGAATATGACGCGATCTTTGTGCATTTCGGAAAGACAAGCTATGCGACCAGGAAAATCAACGAGCTTGGAATCGATGATGTGGACGGAACCGGAGGGAGCGGGGCTGCAACCTTTTACCGCGACAATTCGATTCCGGCGCCCCATAACGCATTTACGAATCTGGAGCTGATAGAAGAGACGGTGGAGCGGCTGGGATTTCGGACGTCCTATGAGGAAGGATATGAGGGGCATTTTCTGTTCCGGGAGGAAGGGGAGGCCGGGTTGAACGAGGATGAGGAGGCCATGAATGCCGACCGGGTGACGCTTGGCTTTTCCGGCTATATCACCCCGTACTTTGAGTATCGTGAGGAGGATTCCCTGTATTACCGATTCCAGTTCGACGAGCCGCATATTGACTACAACACACAGGAACAGCTGGCGTTTCGGAATCTGATTGTGCAGTTTGTAAATGAATGGGATATTGATCAGAACGGATATCAGACGATGGAACTGGAGGATGCCTCCGGCGAGGGATATTTCATCACAGACGGCGCGGCGGTGCCGATCACATGGGAGAAAGCGGGGACATCGGGAGTGACCCGTTATTATGATACGGACGGAGAGGAAATCCAGCTGAATCCGGGCAAGACGTATCTTGCGATTTTTCCGGACAGTCGTATGGAGAGAGCCGTCATCGAATAAAGAGGACTATTCTAAGGAGGAACCATGATGGCGGCATCGGGCAGGAAACGATCATCAAAACGAAATAACTATCTGCTGCAGGGAGGAATTCTGGCTGCGGCGTCCATTCTGGTCCGGCTGATCGGACTGATATACCGGATCCCCCTGACCCGGATTGTCGGGGATGAAGGAATGGGATATTATTCCAACGCGTACGAAATCTATAATCTTGCGCTCCTGATTTCGTCCTACAGCCTCCCGCTGGCGATTTCCAAGCTGGTGGCGGCCAGGGAGTCGAAGCGTCAGTATAAGAATTCCTACCGCCTGTTTTTGTGTGCGCTGATCATCGCACTGATTGTCGGCGGAATTGCGGCGTTTGTTGTATTCTTTGGCGCGGGGTTCTTCGCGGAGGTGTTCTGCAGCAGTCCCAACAGCGCCATACCGCTTCGGATTCTGGCGCCGACAATTTTTGTGTTTGCAATTATGGGCGTATTAAGGGGATTCTTCCAGGGGAAAAAGACTATGATACCGACTTCGATTTCTCAGGTGATCGAACAGATTGTTCACGGAGTGGTGTCAGTCTGGGCAGCCTATGAGCTGATGCGTATTCACAGCCTCTCCCAGCAGATATCGGCCTACGGAGCGGCAGGAGGAACGGCCGGAACCCTGGTCGGGGCCATAGCGGGGCTGGTGTTCCTGGTGTTTGTATTCAGTATCTACACTCCCATTCTTAAGCGCCAGGTGGCCAAGGATCGGAGCGGGATTCGGGAGTCCTACGCCAATCTGATTAAGGTGATTGCGCTCACGACAATCCCGTTAATTTTAAGTCAGACGGTGTATCAAATCAGCGGAATCGTGGATCTGAGCATATTCGGCCACCTGATGGAGGGGAAGGGATTTGAGGAGGCAGTCCGCAGCGAGATGACCGGTATCTATAATAACAAGTACCGTCAGCTCACGAATCTTCCGGTCGGAATTGCGACGGCCATGGGAACCGCCGCGATGCCGGCGATGACGGCGGCCTTCACCAGAGAGCATTATAATGAAGTCCGGCATAAGGCGGCGGTATCTGTCAAGATGAACATGATGATCGCGATTCCTTCGGCAGTCGGGATGGCAATTCTTGCAGGGCCCATTCTGCAGCTGCTCTATGCGGATACAAATCCGATGAGCGTTAATATGCTGCGCTTTGGCGCCGTGGCGATTGTATTCTTCGCGCTGTCTACCATTACGAATAACATTCTTCAGGGAATTAACCGGATGAATGTTCCGGTGATTCATGCGGGGATTGCGCTTGTGATCCATATTGTGCTTCTGATTGTTATGATTCAGTTCCTGAATCTCGGCGCGTATGCTCTTGTCATCGGAAATGTAACCTTTGCGCTGACAATCTGCATTCTGAACGGCTTCGCGGTGGCGCGGTATCTGTCCTACCGCCAGGAATGGCTGAGAACCTTCCTCATTCCAGGACTCTGTTCGGCGATTATGGGGGTATTCACATTCGGGAGCTATCAGGTATGCCAGTATATCCTGAACAGAAATGTGTTGAGCACATTGTTTTCCGTTGCGGTGTCGGTTGTTGTCTATTTCGCGGCTCTGATCCTGATGCGCGGAATCAACGAAAGCGAGCTGCTGGGGTTTCCGATGGGGGGAAGAGTGGTTGGGTTGTGTAAGAAGTTTCATTTGATGTAGCTCTGATAAGAAGAAAGGACTGCCGGCTCGTGAAAGTCAGGAATCACGAACCGGCTTTTTTGTTCTGCGCCGGTTTAGAAGCGGAGAACCTGCCAATACTTCATATAGATGTCCAAATCAAGAAGAAATGGAATGGAGAAGAAATGGAGGAGATTGGCGAAATGGCAAAAAAGGTGATCTGCTATGCGGCGGCATTCGCGCTGCTGTGCGTGATGTTTACAACCTGCTATTATTTCAGCTATCAAAGTGCCTTAAAGAAATTGAACGAGCAGTCGGTGATGCAGGATTCCGGTGCCTTCGCGGGAGCTGCGGGGAACCCGGAGTCGGATTATGAGTGGAGTACGGCAGAGCTGTTAGGAGAGACGGAGAACGGGAGTGCCGGAACGCTTTCGGCATCCGGTACCGGAGAAGATGCGGTGTCCGGAGATGATGGAGATGTCGTGGAGGCAGGGGCCTCTTCCGTTACCAGAGTCATGCCGTATACAGCTTATATTATTGAGACCTATAATGTAGCG
>CALWGS010000074.1 GCA_944380155.1 uncultured Lachnospiraceae bacterium | reverse complement strand
GAGACGACTGTATGAAATTTAAACTTTTGTTTGAAATTTCAGGGTTGTTTCACTGTTTAATTGTCAAGGTTCGTATTCATTGGTGCTGTCTTCTACCGAAGCAGCTTAGTCAGTATAACACGGTGCTTTTTGTTTGTCAAGCACTTTTTTTATTTTTTTGCTGTCCGCCTTTTGGGATTCATGCATTCTCCGACTGGTGATATCCGCCGTTCCCAAGACAGCATCCGACAACCTGACCCTGGATGATACCCTGTCAGATGTCATTGCTTTTATTTTTAATCAAAATCAATGCACCGCATGACAGTGATCAAAAACAAAAACAAACGGAGAAAGAGGGATTTGAACCCTCGCGCCGCGCAAGCGACCTACACCCTTAGCAGGGGCGCCTCTTCAGCCTCTTGAGTATTTCTCCTCGCTGAACTTTGATACCAGATTCAGTTTTCAGATAAGGAAAATTTGAATTTGATAAAACTCGAATAAACCTTAATCTCCGTCAAAATCAGAAATAATCTTTTTCCAGACGCATTACTGAGTATAGCAAAGCTTTTTTGATTTGTCAACCGTTTTTTACGTGGTTTTTAATATTTTTTTCGGTTTTCTTCAAATGACCCCATTTACCCTCCCAGATCACCTATCAAATACACTGGATCCGCAATCCGCACTCCCCGGAACATTTTGAGGAACATTTATTTGGATAGAGTATGTTCTGACAGGCCGTGTTCCGGCAGAGTATAAATTGCGGTTAAGACATGGAACATATACTACATAAGCATGTAGTACAACAGTTAAGACGCCTCAGATGAGATCATCGCCCGGTATAATACGGAACAGCGGCGTCTGGGAATAGATGATCGGCTGATTCACATGGAAGATGCGGTAGACCGCTCCGATTCTCCGTTTCTTCCCCTCATAGTCTATGTAATAGAGATTATCGTGTTCGCATACAATGTCATGCCCCATCGTGAGCATGGCTCCGGTCCGTTCCGCAAGATAAGAATGTTCAAAGAACGCGGCGTTGTATCTTCCGGGACTTAAGATTACATTAATTCCTCCGGTGTTGACGTAATCCATGACCTCTTTAAGCATGTCAGCATAATTTCTGTTGTCAATCACACTATTATGAGAGAAGGTCTCCGGAGCGCTTCTTCGCTGCAGCTCCCGTGCGATCATCGGATAGGATGCTCCCGAAGGCACACGCAGATTATCCTCAAGGATATACCATTTATCATCCTTCGACTGAACCAGATCAATACCGGAAATATGGCTGTAGATTCCCTTAGGCGGAACCACCCCGTCACACGGAGGCAGGAAACCCTTGGCCGAGAACACGAATTCCTCCGGAATTACGCCATCCTGGATAATCTGTTTCTTCCCGTATATATCCCCAAGGAAACAATTCAGTGCATCCACCCGCTGCCTCAGTCCTTTTTCGAGATACCTAAATTCATTGTTTTCAATAACCCTCGGAATCGGATCAAACGGAAACAGCTGCTCCTTGAATTCGCCGTTCTTGTATATCCCGAATTTCACGCCATAACGAGCCAGCAGCCTGTTGATCGTAGCCGAATGTCTGATAAGATCGCGCATAAAGATCCCTCCCGCTAAAATAAAAAGAGGCGCTCTTCCACACCGCTGTGAAAAAACGCCTTTGTTCCTCTTTCATTTTATAACTTTGATTTCTTTTTGTCAATCAAATTCTGCTTCCTGACATACATACGATGATATCCTTACAATTTCCACCGGATCGGATTTTTTTTGCTGTGTTATCCACAATTTCGGACTCTTATCCACCGATCACTGTGTGAGCAGATCGCTTAATCCTCTTCTGTCAGCTCTCCCGCATCCGATAAAGCCCGTTCGATCAACTTTTCAATCTGCTCTTCGGAATCATCCTCCGGAGCGCGGGATTCGACCGGATTGATCACAGTCTCATCTGCATTAGCGCCGCCGGCTTCTTTCTCTTCCTGAAGCTCTTCTTCCATATCGTGAATCATCTTCTCTTCTCCGGCCTGGTTGCTGCTCTCCCTGACCTTCGCAATGCTGGCCACCTTATCCTTTTCACTGTTCAGATCGATCAGCTTCACGCCGGATGCGACTCTCCCAACCTTGGAGATTCCGTTCACCATAGTGCGGATCACAATGCCTTCTGTGTTGATAATCATAATCTCCTGATCATCGTTGACGATCTTGGCTCCGACAACGCTCCCTGTCTTCTCGGTCAGCTTATAGCACTTCACACCCTTACCGCCGCGCCGCTGCGTCTGGAATTCCCCGATATCGGTGAGTTTGCCAAGGCCGGTCTCCGAGACCGTAAGCAGATAGCTTCCCTGAGTATCCATCTGCATGGCTACAACTTCATCATCATCCGTCATGGTCATGCCGATCACGCCCATGGAATTTCTTCCGGTCGCGCGGACATCCTTCTCATGGAACCGGATGCACATACCGTTCTTCGTAACCAGGAACAGCTCCTTCTGGCCATTGGTTGTCTTAACCTCAATCAGCTCATCGTCCTCCCGAAGGGTAATAGTCTGAAGTCCAGTCTTGCGTATGTTTGCATATTCCTGGATCCGGGTCTTCTTCACCAGACCGTTCTTCGTTGCCATGAACAGATACCGGTGATCCGTATACTCTCTCAGGGCAATCACGGCAGTAATCCGCTCCTCCGGCAGCATCTGAAGGATATTCACAATCGCGGTTCCCCTTGCCGTTCTCGATGCCTCCGGAATCTCGTACGCCTTAATCCGGTATGCGCGCCCCTGATTCGTGAAGAACATAATATAGTGATGCGTCGTGGTCATGAACAGATCCTCAATGAAATCCTCATCCAACGTCTGCATTCCTTTAATTCCCTTGCCGCCGCGGTGCTGGCTCTTGAAATTGTCGATTGTCATACGCTTGATGTACCCGAGCCTTGTCATTGCGATCACGGTGTTCTCGTCAGGAATCAGATCTTCCATGGATATGTCATACTCGTCGAATCCGATAGAGGTTCTGCGCTCATCTCCGTATTTGTCCCGAATCACGCAGATCTCCTCACGGATCACCGAAAGCAGCTTCTTCTCATCCGCCAGGATGGCCCGGTATTCTTCTATTTTCTTCTCAAGCTCCGCATACTCATTCTCCAGACGATCCCGTTCCAGACCGGTCAGCGCGCGCAGACGCATATCCACGATGGCCTGCGCCTGTACCTCATCCAGGGCAAACCGCTCAATCAGGCGGCTCTTGGCCTGGTTCACATTCTCGGAGGATCGTATGATATGAATGACCTCATCAATCGAATCCAGCGCCTTGAGAAGCCCCTCCAGAATATGAGCTCTCTCCTCGGCCTTATTCAGATCATATCGGGTTCTCCTTGCTATGACCTCTTCCTGATGCTTCAGGTAATACTCCAGCATCTGGAGCAGGTTAAGCACCTTCGGCTCATTATTCACCAGTGCAAGCATAATAACGCCGAAGGTATCCTGAAGCTGTGTATGCTTATACAACTGGTTCAGAACCACATTCGCATTCACGTCCCGCCGCAGTTCAATACAGATACGCATGCCGGAGCGATCCGACTCATCGCGCAGCTCGGTAATTCCGTCAATCTTTTTCTCCCGGACCAGTTCGGCGATTTTCTCAATCAGGCGGGCCTTGTTCACCATGTAGGGAAGCTCCGTTACGATAATACGGCTCTTTCCGTTCGCCATCGGCTCGATGTCCGTTACGGCGCGTACCCGGATCTTGCCCCGTCCCGTCCGATAGGCTTCCTCGATTCCGCGGGTTCCAAGGATCATGGCTCCGGTCGGAAAGTCCGGGCCCTTCACAATCTCAAGAACTTCCTCGATGGTGGTCTGGCGATCCTCATTCACCTTGTTATCGATCAGCTTCACAACGGCATTGATCACCTCGCGCATATTGTGAGGAGGGATGTTCGTTGCCATGCCAACCGCAATTCCGGAGGTTCCGTTCACAAGCAGGTTCGGGAAGCGGGACGGCAGAACTGTCGGTTCCTTCTCTGTCTCATCAAAATTCGGTATAAAGTCTACCGTATCTTTGTTAATATCCGAGATCATCTCCATGGAGATCCGGCTCAGACGCGCCTCGGTATAACGCATTGCAGCTGCACCGTCGCCGTCTACGGATCCGAAATTGCCGTGCCCGTCCACCAGCGGATAACGTGTATTGAAATCCTGCGCAAGCTTTACCAGAGCCTCATAGATGGAACTGTCTCCGTGCGGATGATATTTACCCATCGTATCACCGACAATACGCGCACATTTCCGGTGCGGCTTATCCGGCCCGTTGTTCAGCTCGATCATCGCGTAGAGAATTCTTCTCTGAACCGGCTTCAGACCGTCCCTGACATCCGGAAGCGCACGCGCTGCAATGACCGACATTGCGTAGTCAATATAAGATGTCTCCATCGTCCTTCTCAGATCGACATCATGCACCTTATCAAAGATTGTTTCATCCATTCCCGTTCCTCCGTTAGATATCCAGATTCTTTACATATTTTGCGTTCGCCGCTATGAACTCCCTGCGCGGCTCTACCTTATCTCCCATCAGGGTCGTGAAGGTCAGATCGATCTCGGAGGATTCCTCCTCATCCATCGTCACCCGCAGCAGAATCCGTTTCTCCGGATCCATCGTCGTCTCCCAAAGCTGATCCGCATCCATTTCCCCAAGTCCCTTATAGCGCTGGATTTTATTATTCTGATCTCTCCCGATCTCGGTCAGGATTCGGTTCAGTTCCTCATCGCTGTACGCATATCTGACAATCTTCCCCTTCTCGATCTTGTATAACGGCGGCTGTGCCAGATAGACATACCCCTGCCGGATCAGATCCGGCATGAACCGATACAGGAAGGTCAGCAGCAAGGTGCTGATGTGCGCCCCGTCCACGTCGGCATCCGTCATAATAATAATCTTATGGTATCGCAGCTTCGTAATGTCGAAATCCTCATGAATCCCGGTTCCAAACGCGGTAATCATGGCCTTGATTTCGTTATTGACCAGAATCTTATCCAGTCTTGATTTCTCTACATTTAAGATCTTACCGCGCAGAGGAAGGATTGCCTGTGTCGCTCTTGAGCGGGCTGTCTTGGCCGAACCGCCGGCGGAATCTCCCTCAACAATATAGATCTCACAGTTCTTCGGATCCTTATCCGAACAGTCCGCAAGCTTGCCGGGAAGGCTCATGCCCTCTAAGGCGGTCTTCCTTCTGGTCAGCTCTCTTGCCTTCCTTGCGGCATCCCTGGCTCTCTGCGCCAGAATTGCCTTCTCGCAGATAATCTTGGCCACTCCGGGATTCTGTTCCAGAAAGTAAGTCAACTGCTCGCTGACCACCGCATCCACAGCTCCCCGGGCCTCACTGTTGCCAAGCTTCTGCTTGGTCTGTCCTTCAAACTGCGGTTCCGGAATCTTCACGCTGATAATCGCCGTCAGTCCCTCTCTGATATCTTCTCCGCTCAGATTCTCCTCATTATCCCTCAGGATCTTCTGCGTCCGTGCATAGTCGTTGAAGGTCTTGGTCAGCGCATTCTTAAATCCGGTCAGATGCGTGCCGCCCTCCGGCGTTGTAATGTTATTGACAAAGCTGTAGCAGCCCTCGTTATAGGCACTGTTATGCTGCATGGCAACCTCGACATAGACATTATCCCTGGTTCCCTCGCAATAGATAATCTCGGAATACAGCGGATCCTTATGACGGTTGAGGTACTGCACATATTCCTTGATCCCGCCGGCGTAGTGGTACTCGCGGATCACTTCCTGCTCCGGACGCTCATCCTTCAGGATAATCTTCAGATTTCTTGTCAGAAATGCCATCTCGCGCAGTCTCTGCTCCAGCGTATCGAATTCAAACACCGTTTCCTCAAAGATTTCCTTGTCCGGCAGAAACGTAACTGTTGTACCGTGCCGGTCGCTTTGTCCGATCACCCTTAAGGAAGTAATTACCTTCCCGCGTTCGAATCTCTGATAATATCTCTCTCCGTCGATATCAATAAAGACCTCCATCCACTCCGACAGCGCGTTCACCACGGAAGCGCCGACCCCGTGTAAACCGCCGGAGACCTTATATCCGCCTCCGCCGAACTTGCCTCCCGCGTGTAGAACCGTATAGACCACCTCTGCGGCAGGCCGGCCTGTCTTATGGTTAATACCGACCGGAATTCCTCGGCCGTTATCTATGACTGTGATCGAATTATCCGTATGAATCGTTACTTCTATGGTATCACAGACTCCGGCCAACGCCTCATCTACCGAATTATCGACAATTTCATAGACCAGATGGTGAAGCCCGCGGATCGAAGTGCTGCCGATGTACATACCAGGTCTCTTACGTACCGCTTCCAATCCTTCTAATATCTGAATCTGATCTGCTCCGTATTCCGTACTCATATTTACCTCTTGATTTTTCAAGCTCTACCTCCTAATCTTCCATATCGAACCATTCTCTCGTTCTGCAAACCCCGATCGCTCTTTTCTTCCCTGTCAATTCTTCTTCACAACAGTGCCCTGTACAATCTGGTATATCCTGTCATATGTTATACGATTATTCACAAACTCCTCAAGCCCGGTACAGGTGACAATGGTCTGGATATCGTGGATACTGTGAAGCAGCAGATTCTGTCTTCTGCGATCCAGCTCCGACAAAACATCATCCAGCAGAAGAACCGGATTATCCCGGATCCGTTTCTTCACCAGCTGAATCTCCGCAAGCTTCAGCGCAAGCGCAGCCGTCCTCTGCTGTCCCTGTGATCCGTATCTGCGAATATCCCCGGCAGCAATCGAAAAGCTCATATCATCCCTGTGCGGACCGGTATTCGTCATCTTAAGCACAAGATCCCGATCCAATGTCCTTGTTAATTTTTCTCCGAATTCTTTCTCTGTAACATTCGGCTCATATCGGATCGCAAGCTCCTCTGTTCCTCCTGATAACTCCTTATGTATGGATACGATCATAGAGGACAGCTCGGCAATGAATTCTCTTCTTGTTTTGATGATGCTGATTCCGTATTGTTCAAGCTGATCGTCCCATACCTGAATTGTATCCATCAGTTCTCTGTTAAAACCTATCTGTTTTAACAAATTATTTCTCTGATTCAATACTTTATTATAGCTCACCAGATTATGCAGGTATACCTTATCGAGCTGACACAGCTCCAGATCAATAAATCTGCGCCGTTCTCCCGGTCCGTCCTTGATAATTCCGAGATCCTCCGGCGAGAAAAAGACCATATTGACAGTACCGAAGAGCTCTGACGACCGTTTGATCGATATTCCGTCAATCGCCACGCCCTTCGGTTTATTCTTCTTCAGATGCATATCAATGCGCCGAAGCGCACCATCCCGTTCGAGCAGGAGCCGAATATGAGCCTCATCCCGTCCAAGCTCAATCATCTCCCGCTCCCTGCTTCCCTTGTGAGACTTGGTTGTTCCGCATACATACAGTGCTTCCAGGATATTGGTCTTTCCCTGAGCATTATCTCCGTACAGGATATTCGTACCTTCTCCGAATTCCATGGCCAGGGAATCATAGTTGCGGAACCCGCTGAGCGTGAGCGATTTGATCACCATATCCGCACCCCGCTCACGTACCGCTTTCCGCGATTTCGATCGTCTCCCCGTTATATTCTACCATATCTCCGGCATGAAGCTTCTTCCCGCGCTGAAGCTCGACCACATGATTGACCTTCACTTCGCCGTTCGTGATATGAATCTTCGCCTCTACCCCGGAATCAACAAGCCCGACCGCTTTCAGCAGCTGGCCGAGCTTAATATACTCCTCACGCAATACAAAACGCTTCATTGTTTTCCTCTCCTAGCTAACGTACTGTATTAAAATTCACAGGAAGAATCAGATAAATATAAGATTCTTCCTTATCTTTGATGAAGCATGGTGCCTTCGGGTTAATCAGATAAATATCAACCTCTTCATCCTCGATCACGCGCAGCGCGTCGATCAAGAACTTCGGGTTAAAACCGATCAGAATATCCTTGCCTTCCTTCACGATCTCGATTTCTTCATCCAGAGAACCAATGCTCGAAGTCATCTTAAGTTTCATCTTCGTATCAGACATTCCTACAATGACAGGCTTCTTCTCAGATTCCTTAATTAAAAGTGTAGTACGATCAAGGCAGTTTAAGAATTCCTTCTTATTCACTGTGATCTTAGTCTGATAATCACCGGACAACATCTGATCGATCCGGTAATACTGTCCCTCAATCAATCTGGACAGCATAATGGTCTGATCGAACTCGAACAGAACATGCTGGGTCGTAAAATACATCCTGACTTCTGATTCTACATCACCTGAAAGTATCTTACTGATCTCATTCAATGTCTTTCCAGGGACGATCACCTTCAGAGGAGCATACTCTTCCTTCAGCGTGACCTTGCGAATCGAGATTCGATGTCCGTCAAGGGACGCGATCCGAAATTGATCGTTCTGAATCTCAAACAGCTCACCCGTCATAATCTTATTACTCTCGTTATCCGAGATCGAGAATACAGTCTGACGAATTACTTCTTTTAATGTAAATTGGGACAGAATCACAGCACGATCCTTTTCAACCCTGGGAAGCTCCGGGAATTCCTCACTGGAACGTCCGGATATCGTGAATTTCGCCTTCTCGCAGAGAATCGTAGTCAGGTAGGACGGATTCGTCTCAACTGTAATATCATTATCCGGCAGTCTTCTGATAATTTCCGAGAAGACTCTGGCATTCAGGGCTACTTTACCAGGTTCTAATACCTGTCCTTTCACAATGGTCTCAATTCCTATCTCCATGTCATTCGAGATCAGTTTGATCGTATCGGCTTCAACGTCAAGAACCAGGCATTCAAGAATCGGCATCGTAGATTTCGCGGGAACTGCTTTCAGTGCGATATTAACTCCCGTAAGCAGATCGGATTTCTGGCAGACAATTTTCATATTGTGAATAACCTCCAAACAGCGTAGTGTGATATATCAATCTATAATAATAATCCCGTAGTCGTAGTAGGACCTGTTGATATGTTAAAAAGCGGTCTTAAGCTTAGAAACAGGCGGCTTCCGAAACATGATAAGCATGTTTATAAAAAATGAGAAGCCGTTGAGAAACGATCTTACAATTTTTGTAAATCAAACTTATCAAACACCCGCTAACAGGCCGACAACAGCTTATCCGGACGAGAATGTGGACAGATAAGCTGTCTGTGGAAATCCTGTTTATTGCGGGTTGATTTTCTTAATCAGCACATCGATGGTATTCTGAAGGGAGACATCATTTTTGAGATCTTTTTCTACTTTATTGCATCCATGAAGGACGGTAGAATGGTCTCTGTTCCCCATCATTTTACCAATGTCGGCAAGTGACATTCCGGTCAGCTTCCGGCACAGGTACATCGCGACCTGTCTGGGATACGCGATATTTCGGCTGCGGTTGTCCGAATATAGCTCGGCACTGGTCGTATTATAATGCTCCGAAACAATGTCAACGATCAGATCCAGCGTCACAGCCTTCTTGTTGTCCGGTGAGATCAGATCTTTCAGGGCCTCTTCTGCCAGAACGACATCGACTTCCTTCTTCTTCAGGCGGGAGAGCGCTACGATCTTGGTTAAGGCACCCTCAAGCTCACGAATGTTTGACTTGATATTCGAAGCAATGTAGCGCATGACCTCATCATCGATATGAAGCCCGTCCAGCTCTTCTTTCTTTCGCAGAATGGCCATCCGGGTCTCATAATCCGGAGATTGAATATCCACCGTAAGGCCCCACTCGAAGCGGGAGCGCAGACGCTCTTCCAGCGTGAGGATATCCTTCGGAGGCTTATCACTGGATATAATAATCTGCTTCTTCGACTCATGGAGTGTGTTAAAGGTATGGAAAAACTCCTCCTGTGTCCGTTCCTTGCCGATAATGAACTGAATATCGTCGATCAGAAGCACATCAATGTTACGGTATTTCTCGCGAAACTCCGTAGGGGTGGTGTCCGCGTTGCGGATTGATTCAATCAGTTCATTGGTAAATTTCTCACTGGTCACATAACGAACCTTATAGTTCGGATTATGCTCAATGATATAATGCGCGATGGAATGCATCAGGTGTGTTTTGCCCAGTCCAACGCCGCCGTAAATAAAAAGCGGATTATAAATCTCCGCCGGGGATTCGGCCACAGCCAGGGAAGCAGCGTGCGCCAGGTTATTATTCGCTCCTACAACAAAGGTGTCAAAGGTATACCTTGGATTCAGGTAGGAGAGATTCTCGTTTCTGATACTTGCGGCAGGAGAATTCGAACCGCCCTCCTCCGATGCAAGCTTACTCTTCAGTGCGAACTCGATCTCATAATCCTTGTTCAGCAGCTCGGCAACCGCTGTATAGATATAATCCCCATACTTCTTCTTGATGAAATTCACGCTTGCGGGTCCGACCTTGGAATCATCTACGGATATGATGATTGCCTTATCCGTTACAGAATGTACCTTGAGCGGCTGCAGCCATGTTCGATAGGATACATCGGTAATTCCATATTCCTTTTTAATATAGTCCAGGATGTCATCCCACTTGTCCTCTACTACATTCTTCATGAAGCAACCTCCGACTTAAAATCTCATGTCCGAAAAAATCCATATACTCATATATTATAACAAAATCGCGCATTTTTCAATGCTTATATTCGCTTATCCACATAAGATTTCGAAAAAAATCACAGTTATACACGATCAAAAACAAGTATCCACAATGATTCACAGGCTGTGAATCAAGTTATCCAAGCCGCTAACATGTGGATTTTAACAGGAAATCAGAGGATTAGAGTGAGTTCATCCCAAAGTATTCCACAATTTTTCAGAAAGTTATCCACACATTGTTAACAAATTGTGGATAACTGTGGAAAACTCGTTCACAAAGCATCAAATTTCCACAATTGCTGCGGATGTGGATAAGTGGACAGCGATCAAAGCCGTAAAATTTCGCATTTTAATGGAAGAAACCCACATTTTCCGCTTGACTAATAGTGGATTAGCGAATATAATGGAAATGCTATGTACAAGTTTAGAAAGCTGTTGACCGGAACCTTGGAAGGTCCGGCGGGGGCGTGCTAAAAGGAGGTGGATCCACAATGAAGATGACATTCCAGCCCAAGAAGAAGTCCAGAGCAAGAGTGCATGGATTCAGAGCAAGAATGAGAACTGCCAACGGCAGAAAGGTATTATCTGCAAGAAGAGCAAAGGGAAGACATAAAATATCCGTATAGGTCGCAGCAGTGTGACCTATTCTTCTCTTAAGGGGAGAATCAGGTGTCCGAATCATTAAAGAAGAATTATGAATTTCAGAATGTTTACCAGCATGGTAAATCCTATGCCAATAAGTATCTGGTGATGTATGTGTGGAAGAATTCGCTGGAGAAAAACAGAGTCGGGATCTCTGTCAGTAAGAAGGTTGGAAACAGTGTGATACGTCACCGGATAACACGGCTTATCCGGGAGAGTATGAGATTGAATGATTGTATGTTTAATAGTGGTTTAGACATAGTAATTATCGCGAGGGCAGGCGCTAAGGGCAGGAGTTACAGCGAAATCAGCAGTGCTGTGATGCATCTGGCAGGATTGCATCACATTGTAAAAGAGATGGTCGAATGATTCGCATACGGAATGGATTAATTTTTGTTATCCGATTATATCGAAAGTATATATCACCGTTGAAAGGCAGGTCAACATGTATTTATGTTCCGACCTGCTCTCAGTATGCAATCGAAGCACTGGAGAAATATGGCGCTTTGAAGGGGACATACCTTGCCGTCCGCAGAGTTCTGCGCTGCCATCCGTTCGCAAAGGGCGGCTACGATCCGGTTCCATAGTCGGAGTAAGGAGGAATATTTACATTGTTTAGTTTATTTTTAACGCAGACGGGGGGAATCTTGGGGCCGTTTGCAAGTATACTGGGGTGGATACTGAATGCAATCTATGAATTCATGTCATTGTTTGGTATCGAGAACATTGCAATCTGTATTATCATTTTCACATTCGTAACAAAGATGCTGATGCTTCCGCTTACGATCAAGCAGCAGAGATTCTCTAAGATGTCCGCTGTCATGAATCCGGAGATCCAGGCGGTTCAGGCCAAGTATCAGGGGAAAAAGGATGAGGCTTCCATGCGCAGACAGCAGATGGAGCTTCAGGAAATATACAGTAAGTATGGCTCCAGTCCTACGGCAGGATGTCTTCCTCTCTTGATTTCACTGCCGATTATGTTTGCGTTGTACCGTGTGATCTATGCGGTTCCTGCTTACGTGAATGATGTCTACGATTTGTATGAGAGCGTGGCGCAGCTCCTTCAGCCGATGGAGGGGTATGCGGATTACCTGATTAATGTTGCAAGGGAGATTGGCGTATCGACAAGCGGGTTTGCGGAGTATGGGGAAGGAAGCTCGGTTCTGACCGTGAACCATATCATTGATATCCTGACGAAGTTCTCGCAGGAGAGCTGGGCGGCGCTTGGCACGCAGTTCCCGGATATTTCGGCCGCGCTGCAGCCGTTGAGTGATCAGATTATTCATATCAACAGCTTCTTAGCGGGAATGAACATTCTGGATTCGGCGGGAATCGGATTCCCGGGTATTATTATACCGCTTGCGGCGGCGGGATCTCAGCTGCTTCAGACCAAGCTGATGAGTTCGGTAAATGCCAATAATCGGAGAGATGATCAGAGTACTGTGGCGACCAGCATGAAGATGATGAATACGGTGATGCCGATTATGTCGGGTGTATTCTGTATTATGCTTCCGATTGGTGTCGGTCTGTACTGGGTGGCCAGCAGTATCTTTACGATCTTGCAGCAGCTTGTCATTAACAAGTATATTGATCGAATGGATCTGGACGAGATGATCGAGAAGAATGTCATGAAGGCAAATAAGAAGAAGGCAAAGCTCGGCATTGATACGGGAAGCAAGATGGCAGAGGTGGCCAAGACATCTACCAAGTCGATCGACAGGAAGTATGAAGAGAAGTCTACCGCTTCTTACGCAAATGCGGGAGCTAAGAAGAATTATGATTCTTATAAGAGAAGCGAAGTATCGTACAGTGCGGGAAGTATAGCAGCGAACGCGAATATCCTTCGTGACAGAAATAAGGAAAAAGATAAGGATAAGGAAAAGGACAAGGGGGATAAGTAGGTATGGCAGATTGGGTTGAGTTTACGGCAAAAACAGTGGATGATGCAGTGTTCGAAGCACTGAAGAGTTTTGGGGTAACAAGTGATAAGGTCGAATATGAGGTTCTGGAGAAAGAGAGCAGCGGATTCCTGGGGATGTTTTCCAAGCCGGGAAAGATTCGCGCGCGGCTGAAGTATACGGTGGACGGAGCGGTGAAGGAGTTCCTTGAGAAAGTATTTCAGGCAATGGGACTGGACGCGCATCCGGTTGTCACATACAATGAAGCGGAGGAATTGATCGAGGTTGATATCACGGGCAGTGATATGGGAGTTCTGATCGGGAAAAGGGGCCAGACATTAGATTCTCTTCAGTATCTGACAAGCCTTGTTGTGAACAAGGACAGCGAGACTTATTATAAGGTAAAGCTGGATACGGAGAATTACAGAGAGAGAAGGAAGGAGACTCTGGACAATCTTGCGAAGAACATTGCGATCAAGGTGAAGAAGACCAGAAAGCCGGTTACGCTCGAGCCGATGAACCCGTATGAGAGAAGAATTATCCATTCCGCTCTTCAGAATGACAAGTATGTCGAAACTCACAGTGAAGGCGAAGAGCCATTCCGAAAGGTTGTAGTAACTCCGAAGAAGGGAGCGCTGCCTGCCGGCAGCAATAACGGCAGCACGGGCCCGAATAAGTACGGAAAGTACAGCAGCACTTATAGAAAGAACAGCGGAGGCTATAAGAAGGACTATTATAAGTATTCAGATAAGAATTACCGCAGGAAGAATTATTCCGAGAAAGCAGAGGCTGTGTCTCAGGATACGGCAGCTGCAGAAGAATCCGAATCGTAAGATTAAAATGAATCAAGAGGGTGTCTCAGTACCTGAGACACCCTTATTCTTAACGAGGAATGTCTGCGTGGGAGGTTCACGGCAGCCAATCGGAAAAGAGAGAAAGGAAGTGAGCGAGTGAAGACGGACGTAATCGCGGCAATTGCAACCGGGATGAGTGAGGCGGGCATCAGTATTATCAGGCTGAGCGGTGAACAGACGGATGCGGTGATGGAGAAGCTGTTCGTATCCAAGGCAGGAGTCTGGGGAACAGCGGACATTGCGGGGTACACGGCGCGATATGGATATATTATGGATCAGGGCTCTGTGATCGATGAAGTTCTGGTTCTGGTGATGCGTGCACCGAAGAGTTATACGAGGGAGAATGTCGTGGAGATTGACTGTCACGGAGGGGTTGTTGTGACAAGAAAGATTCTGGATTTGGTCATTCGAAACGGCGCGCGTCCGGCAGAGCCGGGTGAGTTCACCAAGAGGGCATTTTTAAATGGAAGAATTGATCTGTCACAGGCAGAGGCTGTGATCGATATCATTCGCTCCAAGAATGATCTGGCGCTGAAGAATTCGGTTCATCAGCTGAGAGGCTCTCTTCATGGTAAGCTGCATGAGGTCAGAGATCGCATTCTTCGGGATACCGCCTATATCGAGGCTGCTCTGGACGATCCGGAGCATATCAGCCTGGACGGATTCCGGGAAGAATTAGAGAATCATACGCATGAGAATCTGGCTGTGATCGATCAGCTGATCGATTCGGCAGATAACGGGCGGATGTTAAAGGAAGGAATTCGGACCGTGATTCTCGGCAAGCCGAATGCAGGGAAGTCCTCCTTGCTGAATCTTCTGATCGGAGATGACAGGGCGATTGTAACGGAGGTCGCCGGGACAACCAGAGATGTTCTGGAAGAGACGATCCTGATTCAGGGAATCTGTCTTACAGTAATGGATACGGCAGGAATTCGTCCGACCTCGGATCGGGTGGAGCAAATTGGGGTAGAGAAGGCGAGAAAGTATGCGAAAGAGGCGGATCTGATCCTCTATGTTGTGGATTCCTCCGTTGCACTTGACGGGAATGACGAGGAGATTATCGAGTTCATTCGAGATAAGAAGGCAATCGTTCTTCTAAACAAGTCGGATCTGAATCCTGAGATAGGGGAGGAGGAGCTGGCGGCAAGAACCGGGAAGAAGGTAATCCGGATATCAGCGGCAAAAAAGACGGGACTGGAGGAGCTGGAGCAGGAGATTGCGGACATGTTCTTCCATGGAGACTTGAGCTTTAACGATGAGATTTACATCACGAATGCGAGACAGAAAGCGGCTTTGATCGAGGCATCGGAGAGCCTGTCGAAGGTCCTTGAGAGTATTGCCTGCAATATGCCGGAGGATTTCTATTCGATCGATCTGATGAATGCATACGAGGAGCTCGGACGCATTACGGGAGAGTCCATGGATGAGGACTTGATCGACACGATCTTCCGGGAATTCTGTATGGGAAAATAAAATCATCCTGCGGAAGGAGCAGCAGGATGCGGACGGAAATGGAGAGAGTAGAATGCCATATCAGTATGAGAGCTATGATGTTGTAGTGGTCGGAGCGGGTCATGCCGGCTGCGAGGCAGCGCTTGCCTGCGCAAGACTGTCCTTTCATACCCTGTTGTTTACGATTAGTGTGGACAGTATTGCGCTGATGCCCTGCAACCCGAATATCGGAGGGACCTCGAAGGGGCACCTGGTGCGGGAGATTGATGCCCTTGGCGGTGAGATGGGAAAGAACATTGACAAAACCTATATCCAGTCGAAGATGCTGAATCTGTCAAAGGGCCCCGCGGTTCATTCTCTCAGGGCGCAGGCGGACAAGCAGGATTACAGCCGCGAGATGAGGAGGGTGCTTGAGAACACTCCGAACCTGATCATTAAGCAGGGAGAAGTCAGCGAGGTTCTGACACAGGACGGAAGGGTAAGCGGGGTAAGAACCAGCTCGGATGCCGTATACCCGTGCCGTGCTGTGATCCTGTGTACCGGAACCTATCTGAATGCCAGATGTATCTATGGAGATGTCAGTAATGCTACGGGACCGAACGGGCTGGCGGCCGCAACGCATCTGACGGACTCCTTAAAGAAGCTTGGAATTGAGATGTACCGATTCAAGACGGGGACTCCGGCAAGAATTGATAAGCGTTCCATTGATTTCTCCAGAATGGAGGAGCAGAAGGGGGATGAGAAGGCCGTTCCCTTCTCATTCACTACGAGTCCGGATTCTATGACGAAGCCTCAGGTATCCTGCTGGCTGACTTATACGAATGAGGCGACGCATGAGATTATCCGCGAGAATCTGGATCGTTCTCCCCTGTTCTCCGGAGACATCAAGGGAACCGGACCGAGGTATTGTCCATCTATTGAAGATAAAGTTGTAAAGTTTCCTGATAAAGACAGGCATCAGGTCTTTATCGAGCCAGAAGGAAATTATACAAATGAGATGTATATTTCAGGAATGTCCAGTTCTCTTCCGGAAGATGTTCAGTATCGAATGTATCGTTCAGTTGCTGGACTGGAGAATGCCCAGATTGTTCGGAATGCCTATGCCATTGAATATGATTGTATCAATCCGATGCAGCTGAAGCCTTCTTTGGAATTCAAACAAATTGAGGGATTGTTTGCGGGCGGACAATTTAACGGAAGCTCCGGATATGAGGAAGCCGCGGCGCAGGGATTGATGGCTGGAATTAATGCGGCGAGGAAGCTGTCCGGGAAGGAACCGGTGATCCTGGATCGTTCTGAGGCGTATATCGGAGTTCTGATCGATGATCTGGTTACGAAGGAGACACATGAACCGTACCGGATGATGACCTCGCGTGCAGAGTACCGGCTGCTTCTGCGTCAGGACAACGCGGATTTGAGGCTGACTGAGAAGGGATATGAGATTGGCCTGATTTCTGAAGAGCGTTATCAGAAGCTTTTGAGGAAGAAGGAGCAGATTGAAGAAGAGCTGGTGCGTCTGGGACGTGTTATGCTCGGTACGGGTCCGGAGGTTCAGAAGGTTCTGGCGGACTTATCAAGCGTACCGCTTGCGTCTTCTGCCTCTTTGGCAGAGCTTCTGCGGAGGCCGGAACTGAATTATGTGTCATTGAAGCCGTTGGATCCCGAACGGAAGGAGCTACCTTCCGATGTGATAGAACAGGTTGAAATCAATATCAGGTATGAAGGATACATCAAGCGCCAGATGCATCAGGTCGAGCAGTTCCGTAAGATGGAACGGAAGCGAATTCCGGATTCGATTGATTATGACGAGGTTCCGTCCCTTCGGATTGAGGCAAGACAGAAGCTAAAGCAGATCAGGCCGGAATCGGTCGGACAGGCTTCCAGAATCTCCGGAGTATCTCCGGCGGATCTGTCCGTTCTTCTGGTTTACCTGGAACAGCACAGACAAAGAGGAAATGGAGGACTTCTATGAGAAATCAGGACAGCCTTCGAACGGGCCTGAAGGAATTAGGGATTGAGGCAGAGGAATATCAGTTAGAGCAGCTGGATCGGTTCTATGAGCTTCTGATCGAGTGGAATCAGAAAATGAATCTTACGGCAATCACGGACTATGAAGAGGTTGTGAAGAAGCATTTCCTGGATAGTCTTTCGCTGGTGAAGATTTATCATCTCCAGGAAGCGGAAAAGGACGGGAAGACAATCCGAATTCTTGATATGGGAACCGGCGCGGGATTCCCGGGAATTCCGCTTCGGATTTTCTTTCCTGGGGCGGAGTATGTGCTGATGGATTCCCTGAACAAGAGGATTCGTTTTCTTGATGAGGTCATTTGCCGGCTGGAGCTGACGGGGATTACGGCCATACATGCCAGAGCCGAAGAATACGGAAGGAAGGAGGAGTACCGGGAGCAGTTCGATCTCTGTGTATCCCGGGCGGTAGCCAGACTGAATTCCCTGGCAGAATACTGTCTTCCCTTCGTCAAGCGGGGCGGGTATTTTATTCCGTACAAATCAGGAAGAGCAGGAGAGGAGATGGAAGAAGCTGATTATGCCATTGCGCGGCTTGGCGCACGGCGGATCAGAGAGGTAACCTTCCTGCTTCCGGGCTCCGATATCGAAAGAACCTTAATTGCAATTCAAAAGACTGGACAGACACCTGCGGCATATCCGCGGGCAGGGAGTAAACCACTCAAAGCGCCTTTAATCAAGAAATAGAAACCATGATCATATAGCATAGAGAAGAGACGGGAGGAATCAGCATGTATATCAAAGGAAGATTAATCTCATACGGAGAACCGCTTGATGAGGTCTATGCAATCCGGAAGGCCGTATTTCAGGAGGAACAGGGAATGACGAGAAATATGGATCAGGACGGGAAGGACAGGGATGCGGTACATGTCGTTGCTTATGAGGTGGGGAACGAGAGCAGACCCGTCGCGACAGGACGGATTTGTCTGGAGGACGGCGGATGCCGGATCGGTAAGATTGCGGTTCTTAAGGAGGAAAGAGGCAAGCACTACGGTGATTTCGTAGTCAGAATGCTGGTCAATAAGGCATTCCTCTCGGGCAATCGAAGAGTCACGGTCAGTGCCATATCCACAGCAAGAAGATTCTATGAGAAAATAGGCTTTCGTGCGGAAGGAGAGGAGTATATGGAGAACGGAACTCCTCATATTCTGATGATTCTGAATGAAGAGAATTTCTGTACCGCATGCGGCTGTCATGAATCGTGAAAGATCGGAGGAATGCAATGGCGAAAACAGTCGTCAAAGAGCCGGAGGATCAGAATGCTCTGGAACAGGGAATCCAGGACTATGAAGAGGAAATGCTCCATATGCAGACCCATCTGGCTGATCTGAGAAAACAGGAACTATTCATCAGGCAGAGTCTTCGGGACATGGAACAGAAGAAGGATCCGGGGGCATATCTGTTCAAACCGATCTGCAACTGGAACCTGGATGAAGAACGAAGGCTGAAGGAAAGGAGGAAGCGCATTGTGGAAGAGACAGCCGAACAGAAGACTCATCTCAAGAAACGCATTCAGCAGAGAGATCTGTTGATTCAAATCCGGAATCAGATGAGAGAGGAACAGAAGACGACACCGGAACCGATGGATCAGAATATGATTCAGAAGGAACACGGAGACAGAGAAGAAGAGCGGAGCAAACAAGAAAAAAATCTGCGTTATATTCTGAATGATATTGTGGCACAATTACAATATATGAAGAAATATGAAACTCTCTCGGCAGAAGACAGGGAAAAGGAGGTGAAACAACGAGGACAGCACTTTGAGCAATGGAGAAAAAACTTCCGGTTGTTGGAATCCAATCTGGAGGAGCAGGTTAAAGGTTTGATGGAATTATGGATCCAGAATGACGAAGACAAAAAGGATGATCAGATAACTCTGAACTCTGTGATCGAGATCATGCAATGGAAGTTAAAGAAAAGAGAATATGATCCGAATCAAGTGTTTCACGTGAAACATTTAATTTCACAAGAGAACAAAGAAGAGAAAAAGATGGGATATTCTCAGATGACGTTATTATATTCCGTCTTGGATTTCTGTATCAATGAACTGGCAAGCCATAGAGAGGAAAAAGGAAAGATTGAGCTGTCAATCTCTGAAACTAAAATAGAATTGTATGTGGAATACACTTTAAATGCCGCAGATCAGAACGAACAATTTGAACGCAACAACACGGAACGACTGGAAAAACTTCGCGCGGTCTATGAACAGAGAGTCAGACAATGTCAGGGCGAGATCGTTGCAGCCGATCATTGTATCTTAATCGAAATGCCGCTTTCCCGTTAAACTGACAAATAGGGTAAGAATACGATGGATCAAATGAAAGTGATATTATCAAACAAACACACAATGATAAGAGAGGTTCTTGCAGAGGTACTCATGAATCATCTGGAGAATATTCGTATCGTCGGAATGAGTGCGGACAAAAGAGAATATCTTGAACGATTAAAAGAACCGAACGTTGATATTATCATTACAAATATGAATAACACATCGGATGAAACGATCCTGCTGAATGATATACAGGAGAAAGAACGAACAACGGAATTAACGAAACGGGAGCTGGAAGTTCTAAGACTCCTCACGAGAGGATTATTAAACAAAGAAATCGCTGATCAATTATCTATCAGTGAAAAGACGGTAAAGAATCATGTCTCTAATATCTTCAAGAAAATGGGTGTGAGCGATAGAACTCAGGCAGCAGTCTATGCAATTAAGGATAAAGTGGTTTCTATATAGCTCATGATACAAAGGAGAGAAGGGAATCCCTGGACAGTTCGGGAATTCCCTTCTTATTTCATGTTTCACGTGAAACATACGTTGCGTGGAACGTGTTCCAGATAGTAGATGTTTCACGTGAAACACGTTATACAAAGAAATGTTCCACGTGAAACATTGAAGTGATATGTGCCTGAGTTTTTTTGAGAAATTTATGGGTTCAGTATAGATATATATAAGGATCAATGCTATAATAGATGAGAAGTTTTGATTAGAGCAGAAGAGGAGTGAAATATTTTGGGCAGAACCATTGCAATAGCAAATCAAAAAGGAGGAGTTGGTAAGACAACGACGGCGATCAATTTATCGGCCTGCCTTGCAGAAAAAGGAAAGAGGGTATTGGCGATTGATTTTGATCCCCAGGGAAATACGACAAGCGGACTTGGAATCGATAAGGATTCTCTCACCATTACAATATATGAGATGATGATTGGAGAAGCAGAGGTGGGAGAATGTATTCAGAAGAGTGTCGTAGACGGTCTCGATGTTCTTCCGGCCAATGTGAATCTTGCGGGGGCAGAAATAGAGTTAATCGGAATCGAAGAAAAGGAATACATATTGAGGAAGCAGGTAGAGAAGATCAAAGATCAATATGACTATATTATTATAGATTGTCCGCCGTCTCTGAATACGCTGACCGTGAATGCGATGACAACGGCTGATACGGTTCTTGTGCCGATACAGTGTGAGTATTATGCACTGGAAGGTCTGACACAGTTGATTCATACGATTAACCTGGTGAAGGAGAGATTGAATCCCACGCTGGAAATTGAAGGCGTTGTATTCACAATGTATGATGCGCGAACGAACCTTTCTCTTCAGGTTGTGGAGAATGTGAAGCAGAATCTGAATCAGACGATCTATAAGTCGATTATTCCGAGAAATGTCCGGCTTGCGGAAGCGCCGAGTCATGGAATGCCGATCAATCTGTATGATCCTAAATCAGCGGGTGCGGAAGGATATCGGGACCTGGCTGATGAGGTTCTGGAGAAAGAACAGGATAAAGCCGGGAATCTAAATCCGGATTCGAGCATTCCGGAGGAAAAGAAGAAGAGAAGACTTTCCTTCGGAAAGAAGAAGAGATAAGTAAGCCGACGCGAAGCACAGAGGATGGAAGTACTTCAGAATGGAGGATAGAATGGCAGTGAAACGAGGATTGGGGCGCGGACTTGGCAAAGGACTGGATGCTATGATTCCGGATCGGATGGAGGATAAAAGGCAGGAAGCGGAATTGCCATCCAAAGGTACAGAAGAGAAGCCGGAATCGGAAAACAGACAAACGGAGATCCGATATGAACCGATGGAACTATCAATTCATGAGATTGATCCGAACAGAATGCAGCCCAGGAAGAAATTTGATGAGGATGGTCTGATGGAGCTGGCGGAATCCATGAAGCAGGTCGGAGTTATACAGCCGCTGATTGTTCAAAGAAATGGAGATCGGTATGAGCTGATAGCCGGCGAGCGCCGCTGGAGAGCGGCAAGACTTGCCGGACTGAAGAAAGTTCCGGTTGTTGTGAAGGAATATTCCGAGCAGGCTATTTTCGAGATTGCATTAATTGAGAATCTTCAGAGAGAGGATCTGAATCCGATTGAAGAAGCACAGGCATATCAGAAATTGATCCAGGATTATGGTCTGAAGCAGGATGAGGCAGCGGAACGGGTCGGGAAGAGCAGAGTTGCCGTGACAAATGCGATGAGGCTTCTGAAGCTGGATGAGAGAGTTCAGCAGATGCTGATCGATGAGATGTTGACAGGAGGACATGCAAGAGCCCTGCTTGCTATTGAGGATCCGGACAGTCAGTATCAGACAGCGGTCCGCGTATTCGATGAGAAACTGAGTGTCAGAGAAACCGAGAAACTGGTGAAGAGATTGACAGAGACAAAGGAGCCTGTGGAAGAAGAGAGTTCGTCTGAGAGTTATGCTTATCAGGAAGCGGAAGAGAAGATGAAGCAGATCATAGGAAGCAAGGTATCAATTAAGAGAAGGGCAAAGAACAAGGGAAAAATTGAGATCGAGTATTATTCCAATGATGAACTTGAACGAATTATTGATTTATTTGACAGCATTGAAAAATAAGAAAGGACCACAGAAATATGAATTTGTTTGAGAGCTTGGGATTGGACGGAAGCTGGTTCATAATCGGAATGATCGTAGTCCTGCTTCTGCTCATTATTATGTATCTGGTGCTTTACAAAAAATACAGCAGAATGCAGGAAAAATATAATCGATTTATGAAGGGAGCTGACGGAGAATCGTTAGAAGAAGTTATCCTGAAGCGGTTCGATGAAATGGATCAACTGAAGCTTGAGCATCTGGAACTGAAAGAGACAGTCGGAAAGCTGACAGAGGGACTGGCGGGGGCTTATCAGAAAACAGCGATCATAAAATATGACGCATTCAAAGAAATGGGCGGAAAGCTTAGTTTCTCGGTTGCCCTGCTGAATCAGCAGAACGACGGATTCATTCTGACTTCCATGCACAGCAGCGCGGGCGGATGTTATACCTATATTAAAGAAGTGATTAAAGGGGAATCCTATATTCTGTTATCAGAAGAAGAAAGCCAGGTTCTTAAGGAGGCAATTAATAAGAATAACTTTATGGAATAACGCATCCACATATGTTTATGAAATAGAATGAAAGGTGAATCGATGCATAGTTTTTTAAAAGTGATTGGATTTGATCAGATCAAGACAAGAGCGGATTTGGAGAAGTTGATTTCCTATATCCTGGAGGAGGCTTCCGAGCGGCGGGTATACCGGACGAAGGAAGGAATTCTCTTCTCCGAAATGTCAATGGAATTCGCCGAGGGAATCGGGGTTACGATTCGGGGCGAATATGACAATAATGAAGCCGGAAAATTTCGATTAGAGCATTATTTCCCGTACGTCAGAGGGCATCATGTCAGTGTCCGGGAAGAGGTATATATCAGCAAACGGGTTGATACGGACGCATTCACAGGAATGTGTGATGATTATAGAATCGGAGTTTCTCTGATTTTCTATCTGCAGAATGTCATTCCGTATCTCGAGAAGAGTGCAGTCGGTTACGAACCTGCGGTTTATCCGGTTACGCTGTCTGCGCTGGCTCTGAACGGAACCATTATTCTTCCCACCATGCAGGATGAGAAGATCACAAACAGTATCCGTGCAGATGCTAACCATAGGACACAGTTGATTGCGGAAGCAAAGAAGGGAAACCAGGAAGCGATAGACAGCCTGACCATTGATGATATTGATCTCTATGCCACGGTATCTAAGCGGATCCGGACAGAAGATGTCTATTCAATTGTCGACACATCCTTCATCCCTTACGGCTCGGAATCGGATAATTACACTGTTCTGGGAACCATTACAGACTGCAGGCTCCTTGAAAACAGCCGGACGAAAGAAGAGATGTATCTGCTGTCCATGGTGTGTAACCAGATACCGTTTGAGCTGTGTATTAATAAGAAGGACTTATATGGAGAACCGGCCCCAGGCAGAAGATTCCGCGGAACCATCTGGATGCAGGGCTATGTGGATTTCTTTGGAAATCTGTAATAATACAGACATGATACAAAACGGGCGATATCCGATGGTGATTCCGGATACCGCCTTTTTTTGTTGAATGTTCTGTTCGGAAAACGGAGAATACGCTCCGTCCCTCAGTCAAAATCGCAGAACATCTTTATATTCCGGATTCTGGTCAAACCATTTCTTCGCATAGGTACAGCTGATCAGAGCTTTCTTCTTCTGCCTGCGCAGTTCCAGAGCAGTTCTGCGCAGCAATTCCGAAGCAATTCCCTGGCCGCGCAGAGATTCATCAACATAGGTATGATTTATGTTCACTGTTGAGGCATCCAGATCCGGAAAGGTCACTTCGGCGAGTATGTTATGGTCTGCGTCATAAAGAGTAATCTGATTGGCATCCTGTACATATTCCATAGTCAACCTCCTTGCAATTTGATAAAAGAAACCCTTCGCGTTTATTATACCATTTTGAAGAAGGAGAAACAAGGTAAGTTTCGTAAGGAATTGTTAAATTGAAATCGGAATTGTGACAGCTTTTGACAGAAAGCAAACCTTCATAAGGGCTTGTTGTATTGACAAGAAGAGGCACAGAGAGTAGAATGAATACATTATACAAAGGAACAGGATGTGGGACAATATGTGGATATTATTTGCCATCGGTTCTGCATGGTTTGCGGGAATCACCTCAGTGTTGGCAAAGTGTGGAATCAGAAAGACAGATTCCAGTACTGCAACTGCAATACGAACGGTTGTTGTTCTTCTTTTTTCATGGCTTATGGTCTTTGTTGTCGGCTCTCAGGATACAATCGGGGAGATAGACGGGAGAGATCTTTTGTATCTGATTCTGTCCGGGCTTGCGACAGGAGCTTCGTGGCTGTGTTATTTTCGTGCGCTGCAATTAGGAGATATCAATAAGGTAGTACCAATTGACAAATCCAGTACAGTCATAACAATTCTGCTTGCGTTCCTCATTCTCGATGAGCCGATTACGCTGGGAAAGGGAATCGGAATTGTGGGCATTGCCATCGGTACCTGGCTGATGATTCAGAAGAAGGAAACAGAGGGAAGGGAAAAAAGTTCCGGCAAGAGCTGGGTTCTGTATGCGTTCGGTTCCGCCTTCTTCGCCAGTATTCAGGCTATTCTTGGAAAGATAGGGATCAGCGGAGTGGAATCGAATCTTGGAACGGCAATACGAACCATTGTGGTACTGATTATGGCGTGGATTGTTGTATTTGCAACAGGAAAGCAGGATAGTATTAAGAAGATTTCCAAAAAGGAGATGATTTTTATCTGTTTGTCAGGAATTGCCACAGGAGCATCCTGGCTGTGTTACTACAGGGCACTTCAGGACGGGCCGGCCAGCCTGGTGGTCCCGATCGACAAGCTGAGTATCCTTGTAACGATTGCGTTCTCAGGAATTGTATTCCATGAGAAACTCTCCAGGAAGGCGGGGATTGGGCTGATTCTAATGACTGCCGGAACCATATTGATGGCCGTATAGAAATGGATGCCGGTATTGGGCAGGACGGGATTGCAGGGGAGGTTAGCAGAACCTGTTCTTCTGATTTTCCGGAAGAAAATGAGTGAAAAAGACGAATAGAGATGGACGAAATACAACAGGTTATGGTAGAATATATGAGGAAGTATAGTCGGCACGGCAGGGGCCACGCCCTCATTATGTCTATTTAAGAAGGAGGAATTCACGATGAAGCTGGAGGATATGAAGAAAGGGTTCTGGGGTTATAAAAAAGAAAGTGTGTACCGGTATATATCTGCCATGGAAGAAGAGTTTTCAAGACGGCTGCTTGAGAAGGATTCACAGATGATACAGAGCTCCGAGCAGCTACAGCAGAAGATTAAGGATCTGGAGGAGGAGATTCAGCGTCTCAGACAGGAGAATGCGGAAAAGATGAAGAATCACCTGATGATTTCGGATACGCTGCTGGATGCACAGGAATATGCTTCTTATATGAAGAAGGAATCACAAAAGCAGGAAGAAGAAGCACAGAGAAAGATCAGGGAGAAGGCCGGAGAACAGATGAAGGAACTGGAGAAATATTCAAGAAAAATCAGTCAGCTCAGGAATCTGTTCCTGGATATGATCAAAACAATGGATGCGAACGCGAAGCAGGCGGAACAGTCCGCGGAGGATCTGCGTTCGGAATTGTCTGTCGTCAATATGTCATTATATCAAAGAAAAGAGAAAGCAGAGTAATGGGTGGATACTGCGCGGGAGTGGAGGCTGCTTTATCCGGATATTTCAGGAAGTGTTGCCCGGTCATAAGAAAACAGAATTCATCAGTTTATAAGCCGGAATATTCATTCAATCGAATCCCTGTGCATTGTATGATAGATTTAGTACAATGCACAGGGATTCTGTGCGGGAATGGAGAATGGTTATGGAGCAGATTGCAAAAGGGGTATGGAGAGAGGTTCTTGGTGAACCGGAGAAGCTGACGCCCGTATATTTCAGGGAACAAGGCATTCGACTGGAGGCGCTTGAACAGATGGAGGAAGCAGAGCTTCCGGAGACGTTAAGCCGTCTGCAGTACGAAATTACGACCCGGGGAATTACCGTCACGATCCCGATGAGTACAACGGAAGATATCTACGGTTTCGGACTTCAGCTTAAGAGTCTGAATCAGGCGGGAAGAAAACGCAGGATCCGGGTGAATTCCGATCCGCCGGCAGATACGGGCGAGAGCCATGCGCCGGCGCCGTTCTACGTTTCAACCGCGGGCTACGGACTGTTTGCCGATACCTTCCGCTACGCGGATTTCTATATGGGAACCAGTGTCCGCAAGGGGATATCGGCCGATAAGAAAGAAGTGAACCAGAAGCATAAGGAATTCTCGGAGTCGGCGCTCTATGCGTTTAAGAGAGCGTCCGAAGAGCGGGAGATTATCATTGACATTCCGGGAGCGAAGGGAATTACTCTGTATTATTTCGCAGGAAATATCAGTGAGACAGTGAAGCGATACAATCTGTTCTCCGGCGGAGGCTGCCTGATGCCGATGTGGGGGCTTGGTGTATGGTACCGGATCTACGGAGGAAGTGATCAGGATAAGGCGCTGGAACTGGCGGAGGAATTCCGCAGGGAGCAGATTCCGGTCAGCGTTCTTGGGATAGAGCCGGGCTGGCATTCCCACAGCTATTCCTGTACCTATCAATGGTCGTCTATGTTCCCGGATCCGGACAGGATGATAGGGGAGCTTAAGGAGAAGGGATATCAGATCAATCTCTGGGAGCGTGCCTTCGTCTATCCGGCGGCAGAGATTTATGAAGATCTGCTTCCTTACAGCGGAAGCTATGAGGTTTGGAGCGGACTGGTTCCGGATTTCGCGAATGATAAGGCGTGTGAGATATTCGGCGGGTATCATGAGAAGAATTTCGTGGAGAAGGGGATCGGAGGATTTATCCGCGGCATGGCAACATCCTGCTTTAGCGGAATGCTCTGGTCGCCTGAGGTTAGAAGCTGCGTGAGCGGAGAGGATCTGCTGCGCAGAGTGGAAACGGTAGTCTTCTCGCCCCAGGCTCTGCTGAACTGCTGGAGAATCCCGAATCCGCCGTGGAAGCAGGTGGATACGGAGAAGAATCTCGCGGATGAGTGGATGGAGAATTCGGAGTATTATACACAGGTGTGCAGGAGGTATCTGTCCCTGAGAATGAGCCTTTTGCCGTATCTGTACAGTGCCTATATGGAGTATTATCTGACCGGGCGTCCGCCGGTGCGCGCGCTGGTCATGGATTATGAGAAGGATGAGCGGGCCGCGCAGGCGGATACGGAGTATCTGTTCGGGGAGAGCCTGCTGGTCTGCCCTCTCACATTAGAGGACGGGACGGAGAGAACAGTGTGGCTGCCGGAGGGAAGATGGCACAATTTCTTCACCGGGGAGGTACTTGAGGGCGGACAGGAGTATACCGTACATGCGGAGTATGATGAGATTCCGGTCTATGTGAAGGACGGCGCGATTCTTCCCATTGCGGATCCGGTTCCCTATGTGGATGAGAATACGGTATTTCGGATCCGGATTCGCTCTTATGGCAGCGGCAGGACAAGCTTCACTCTGTATGAAGACGATTTTATCGGACTTGAGGCGGAGCAGGGCAGATATAATACTCTGGTGATC
>CALWGS010000073.1 GCA_944380155.1 uncultured Lachnospiraceae bacterium | reverse complement strand
GTGAAGCAGGTGAAGTACCTGCCGGGAGAACACACAACGGACGATTTCCGTTCCTCCTCCTCCGGAACCGCCGTCGCGGTCAGCACACGCGGATACGGCTCCTTCAAGGTATCGGATGCCGGGACCTACACCGTCTACGCGGCAGATTACCGCGGCAACAAGCAGGTGTATGTTCTCGATGTCGAGATCGTCCGCGCAGAGCGGGTAGTAGTCGAGCCCGGCAGACGGGTTCTCTCCCCCGGTTCCCAGTGCCAGATCCTGCCCATTCTCTATCCGATGGACTGCACCGATAAGATTTCCTTCGCCAGCTCGAATCCGTCCGTTGCAGGGATTAACTCTTCCGGACTGGTTACTGCTCTTAAGCCTGGCAAGACCATTATCACCGTCACAACCGCCAGCGGCGTAAAGACAACCTGCATTATAACCGTAGTCTCTTAACAACAAGGCCTCCCGTCAGTCCGACGGCGAGGCCTGTTATCATGCCCGACAGCACCAGAAACGGGTAATAATATACGATATTGCTTCCCAGCACCACACTTGCCACAAGGAGCTGTCCCATATTATGAAAGACGCCTCCCGCCGCGCTCACTCCCATAGCCGTGAACTTCTTCGTCCGGTACAGAAGAGCCATAACTCCCATGCTCAGAACACCTCCGGCCAGGCTGTATAACATACTGTAGAGATTGCCGAACGTAAATCCCGAAAGCAGAATCCGGACAATCGACAGACAGAATGCTTCTTTGATTCCCAGAAGATATAGAGCGCATAATACAGCCGTGTTGGCAAGCCCAAGCTTGATCCCAGGAATGCCGAATGAGAATGGAATCAGGGACTCCAGATAGCCAAGCACGAACGCAAGCGCCGTCAGAAGTCCGAATGTTGTCAGTTTCTTCGTCGTAATTCTGCTCATACCTGCCTCCCTTCAGCCGGCAATCCCGTCAATCCCGGACTCCTGTCCTCCCTCAATCTCAATCAGGATTCTTCCGGGCAGACACACAATCTGCTCTCCGGTATTCCGGATTCTCCTGTGTCTGACACAAATCTGATCCGGACAGGGCGCTTCCTCCACGAATATGCTTCCGTTCTCCGTGCATATCGTAGTACTCCCCAGCAGCCCCTCCACCTGATAGCTTCCGTCCGTTCCAAGCGGCACGCGCATCACTTCGGTTCCGTCAACCGTGATCACCGCCGTACTTCCGGCCTCCCGGTTCATCAGGCACAGCCCCGCGAACAGCAGTGCGGATATCAGAATCATGCCCGCGATTAACAATCTGTCATTGCGGTTCACCAAAGCCCTCCCTTCCATCATAGATCCATAATTAACAGATCTCCCGTCTCTCCCTCTCATGATACCCGGCACGGAAAAACGGCACAGGACACAAGAAGCAGGACCCCCGTGCCCCGGCACGAATCCTGCTTCTTTCCTGTCATTATCCTTCTGTCTTCATCGCTTCAATCGCGCTGATCTTCGTCGCGCGCTTCGCCGGAAAATACCCGGAGATTACGCCGACTACAATGGAGAAGCCAGCCGCAAGGAACGGCAGCCAGAATGGGATCTGAGAGAACTTACTCTCCGTACCGGCTCCCATCATTCCTGACATCAGGGATTCGAACAGCGGCTGTCCGAACTTATTAATGGCCCAGGAGGCCACATAGCTGATCAAGATTCCAATCAACCCTCCCATCAGGCCAATCATTCCGGCTTCAAAGAGGAACAGCTTCTTGATATCCTTGATCTGGCATCCGAGCACCTTCATAATTCCGATCTCCTTCGTGCGCTCATAGATCGCCATAATCATGGTATTCGCGATATTAATTGCCGACACCAGCATTGCCACGCCGCCGATCGCGCCAAGCACCATCTGAAGCATATTGGCCGTCTCCTGCATCGGCTCCATATACATCATAAGGCTCGAGGTCTGATAGCCCAGCTCCTTAATCTGATCCTGAACCTCCGACACATGATCCAGGCTGTCAACATTAATCCGGATCTCCTCATAATCATTCAGGCTTGCGATTGCCTGCTTGCGATCATCCGGCACCAGAGTATCACAGTACCTCATGTAGAGCTCTTTGAAATACTCGATGTCCATGTATGCGTAGGAATCGTATTCATAATTATCCGTCAGCTCAAAGATCGCGTACTCATCCAGCTTCATCGAGAATTCTCTCTTGCGCTCGCTGACCTCATATTCCCACTCGCTGAATTCCAGCGTAATGGGCTCCACGGCCGGATCGATCGTCACGGAGGTATAATTCATTCCCGTCGGCCGGTAGAAGTTCTGAAGGGCGTATTCCCCGAAGACAACCACACGGTTATTCTCCGGCGTAGGGAATTCCCCCGTCGCAGTGGCCGGAAAATCAAAATCCTCCCAGGTGGAACAGTCCATGGCATAGACACTCAGCCAGCTCTCATACCGCCCGCTGTACATCGTCATATTCTTGTAGATCACGGGGGAAACCGCCCGGACATGCTCGATCCCTTCCAAAAGAGAAACAAGGCTGTCATCCATCTTCTGTTCCCTCGAGTCCACATAATTCCCGTCCTCATCATAGATGCTCGCGTACTTGGTCATGGTTATGGTGGTAAGGCTTCCAAGCTCCATGACCTGACTCTGGAATGTATTATTCATTCCCATACCGATGGATACCATGACCACAATCGAAATCGTACCGATTACCATACCAATAATGGTGAGGGCGGTTCTGGCCTTCCTGCGGCTTAAATTCCGCAGGCCCATCTTGATTAAGTCACTAATCCTCATACGGCTCAAATCCTTTTTTTATTCTCAGCTTCGCCAGGACAATCCCCAGAACGATACTGACGGCAAGCGTCCCTGCGGATACTCCGATTACAAACGGCCACGAGGACAGAAGCGGATCGTTCGTTCCCTCTCCGGAATATCCCATGCTCCCGTCCATCATCAGATCCGAGGTTGTCTTAAGCACAGCCGGCGTCCTTCCGTATATAACACTGACATTCATCGCATCATCCATTACAATTCTCATATTCCTAACCTCCGCGCTTTCTGAATTAAGTTCCTGTCCTTACTCTTCCTCTTCCTGCTTCATCAGCCTGCGGCGGTACAGAGAGAGAACAATCTTCCTGGTTACGGGGATTCCGATGATCAGAATTCCGGCCTGAATGCACAGGAACATCCAAAGAGGAAGGATTTCCTGGGCAGGCTCCTCCACCGGATAGTCCGGATAGATATCACCGCCCGTGGGGTCATCGTCTATCGGTATGTACTCACCCTGAACCGTTGCCTCGAAGTCGAAGCGAATCTCCTGCTGATCTCCGTTGCTGTCCTCGAACATGCAGATCAGCGTTCCGGATGCCATTCCCTCCACAAGAGGGATCACGGAAATATCACCGTACTCTGCGGAACCTCCCTGAATATTGCCAAGATAATACGTATAATCCGGTCCGGACTCAAACTGGAAATCCCCCTCCAGTCTGAATTCCACATTATTCAGAGTGGACTGTCCCTTATTATAAAAGTCAAAGTTCATGGTCGTGGACTGGTTCACGGTCGGCAGCTCCCAGGTGCCTACAATGATATTCTGCACATCCGGCCTTGCGTTCTCAACCGCCTGCAGATTCAAAGTCTCAGTCACCGTCTCGCTTCCGTCGCTGGTATCCGTCACCCTCATCCCGTCATAGTCATACTGAATCTTAATCTCAAGCGGGTACGCCTTCGTCGTCGCGTCATTCTTCACCTTCATCCGGAACGTATTCGTACTGACCTCTCCCGGATCAATGCTCGATATAAAGATGCTGCTGCTTCCCTCCGACACCGTGAAGATATTCTCCGACTGGCTGAGCGTAACCTTGATATTGCGCGCGCTGACCGATGAATGTGTATTCTCAATCTCAAGAACGAAATCAAACTCCGATCCCGCCCGCAGATCCCCGAGCTCCGGATCCGGTACCGTGCTGAAATTACTGATAATCAATCTCGGTCTGCCCACGGTTCCGCTGTCATTCACCACATTCAGAATGTAAACCATCGTATCCTCCGAATGCTCCGCTCCGGAAGCGTCCGTATAGGTACAGGTCAGCGTCAGGGTATTCATCCCTTCCGATATGTTGCTTCCCACCATGAAGTTCATCGTCACATTCCTGGTGCTGCCGGCCTCGATCGTTCCGACATTCTGATAAGGCTCCGAACTCACAGGCTCAAAGCCCGTGCTGGACAGATCCTTCGCCGACATCTTCACATCGGAAATCGCTGCCGTTCCCTTGTTCTCAATGGAGAAGGATACGGACATTCTCTCGCCGGCCACAGGGGAAGCGGGGTTCTGGGTTACACCGGTGATCGAAATCTCATTCTGAATCTCCGCGCCCGCTGCCGCCGTTACGGAAACATAGACCGTCGTAACAGCCGTACACTGCTGATCCTCGGAATCGAGATATCTGACCTGAAGGGTAATGGCCCGAAGGCCGGATGAGGCATCGCTTGTAATAATGAGCGGAATCGAGACCTCCGCGCTCTCTCCCGCCTCGATATCGGGTACCGCAATGGAATCTCCCGCGAAATCCGGAATAATGCTGTTCTCCACTCCGACGCCGCTGGCGATGCTCACGGAAATATCCCTTGCCGTCTGCGCACCGTTATTGGTCAGAACCGCCTCAAGCGTCATCTCGGAGCCTGCCAGAATTCCCTCGCTGTATGAATCGCTCTCCAGAATCAGGTTCGCGTCATTCACATCTCCTGTTCCGCTTCTGAGAATGGTAAGATACAGATTCCTTGAGACATTGTACTCCGTACCGTCACTGTCCTTATACGTCATATTCACGCTCAGTGTCTTCAGTCCCTCGGTTGCCGTCGGCAGTATATGGATCGGGATCTCCACATTCTGGACAGCTCCCTCTATCAGATCTCCTACCCGGATGGACTCGAGCGTGTATCCGGGAACCATTCCGGTATCGCCGTAACTCACGCTGACGAAGGTATTCAGAGCCTCAATCTCGCCTTCATTCTTAACCTGGAAGGACAGATCGAAACTTCCGCCGATCGCCACCAGATTCTCATCATACCGAATCTGATCAATCGTCAGCTGAGACGGAGCCTTCTCCGTCAGAATCTGGATATTCACATCCAGCGGAACCTGGAATGTCGTCGCCATCCCTTCCTCGTTCGCGCCGTTATAGGTAAAGGTGAAGCTAAGCCCGTAGTCCCCAATCTTCGCCGTATCCTTCACATCCACATCGAATTCCAGATTCGTCGGCTCATATGTGGAGATTCCGGGCGGAGTTCCGTCGATGTTATCCTTCGTCAGCTTCACACCCGTTACCGAGAACGGCGATCCGCTCTCCGGCTCCGCCGTAACGGACGGATTCAATATGTACTCACCGGACGCTACAATAGGCAGCTTCACATGGGTAACTGTCCCCGGCTCCGCTTCGATATTCCTGCTTGCCCCGCCTGTAATCTGAATCGTACTCTCCGCGTCTGCAGTCACGCCGCCTCCCGCAAGACCCGTAATCACGAGTACCGCCGTCAGAATGACGGCCATAATCCTTTTGCTGTTCATACTTCATTCCCTCTGCTTTCCTGATAATCTGCACTGCTCTGTTCGGAATCCATCGCCCGAACCGACTCCTTCAGTTCCTGCGTCAGCTCCTTGTCCGGAACATCAACGGGATCGATCCGGTCGATGACCTCCATCACCTTCTCCTCCACCGCTGCCACTGCCTCATCCTTCCCGGCCGCATTCGACTTCGGAGCCTTCTTATGCCTGACTTGATCCGCCTTCTTCGTCCGGCCCTTCTTCCCCGCGGGCGGTGCAGGATCCGATAACTTCGGTGCCGCGGCTTTGGCCTCCTCTACTCTTGTGCGGTACACCTCCGGATCAGTGATGTCATACGGAACCTCAATCCTCTCGATATCCCC
>CALWGS010000072.1 GCA_944380155.1 uncultured Lachnospiraceae bacterium | reverse complement strand
TCCGGATAATCATAAATGCTGAGCTCAGGAATCAGAGCGCCGCACTGACTTACGATCTGACGGAGCGTCTGCACCGCGTACAGAAGTCCCGCGCTGCCGCCTCCCTCCGCGGTAATTCCGTCTTCCTTCACAGTCAGACGATACGCTTCCCTCTCAAGATCCTTCGTCTGAGCCAGATAAATGCTTCCCTTCGCTTCGGCGCCTCTTACCACAGCCGCTGCGATGCCGGATGTCTCCCGGATGCTGTCCTTAAGCATCCCGGCGTACAGATTTGCATCCGTGCCGCAGGAGGTTCCGATCACGATCTTCGCGGCGGAGCACAGCTCAAAACATCCGCTTCCTTCCTCTAATTGTCTGGGTTTTGGCAGTATATACATAATTCCTCCGTTTCTGCGCAGTCCCTTCTGCGCTTAGATTGTGAAATACTACTCTGTCAGCTCGAACCAGGTATGCCATAACAGCCTGCCCGAATCCGCAAGCATCAGCTCAAACAGTCCCGGTTCCGCCGTGAACTGCATCTTATCATCCCAAATCGACAGGCTCTCTCTGTCAAGCGTCAGCTCCGCCGTCCGGCTCTCGCCCTTCGGAACCAGGATCTTATCAAATGCCTTCAGTTCCCGGACCCTGCGGACCGTACTGGCTGCCACATCCTTAATATAAAGCTGAGGCACCGCGTATTCGTCATAATCCCCGGTATTGCAAATCCTGGCCGATACGGTAATCTTCGTCAGCTCCGCCCTGGAGACGCTCTGCTGATCAAGACGGAAATCCCCGTATTCCATCCGGCTGTATCCAAATCCCTCGCCGAAGCAATACAGCGGCCTGTCATCCTCCATATCGCGGTAATGCATCCCCTTATAGGAGCTCTTAAAATTATAGTACACCGGAATCTGTCCCGCATGCTTCGGGATGGAGACCGGAAGTCTTCCGGAAGGAGAGAGCTTTCCAAACAAAATTTCGGCAATCGCCTGCCCTCCCCACATCCCCGGATAAAAGCTCATTAAGAGCGCCGCAGAATCTCTCGCGATATCCGGAACCGCATACGGCCTTCCCTGGATCAGAACCGTAATCACCGGCCTTCCCGCCTCATACACCGCGCGGAATAATTCCTCCTGATTGCCGGGCAGAACAATCTGTGCCGTATCGACGTTCTCACCACAGTCCATCACGCCCGCGCTGCCGATTGCCGCGCCGTTATCCGCAAATTCTCCGCCTCCGAAGCGGCTTGAAGATCCGCCGAGTACAAGAATCACCGTATCGCTCTTCCTCGCAAGCTCCCTTGCTTCCTCAAGATCAGAACCCTGGCAATATCCGACCTCATAGCCGGACTCCTTCGCAATCATCCTGACTCCGTCCAGGACCGTGATTCCCGCCGCTCTGTCAACCGGCGGCGTATAATCGCCAAGCTGGGCGTAGAGATCATCCGCATTCGGACCGATAACCGCAAGCTTCCTTCCCTTCGTCCGGCAGTTCCCGGATGATTCCGCAGATTCTTCCTGCTTCCCTGCACAGCCTATGCCGGTCTCTCCTTCTGCTCCGGAGAAGGACGGAAGCGGCAGCACGCTTCCTTCATTCTTCAGCAGGATAACGGACTCCCTCGCAAGCTCAAGCGCCTCCGGATAACGATCCACCGTATAATCAGAAAGCTCCTTCTCCTCATCCAGGTACGGATGCTCGAAAAGCCCTCTCTCGAACTTCAGAGTCAGCACGCGAAGAACGGCTTCATCCAGATCCTGCTCCGTAATCAGTCCGCGCTCGATTGCCTGATCGAGCTTTGAGAACGCCACATCCCACAGTCCGACATCCACTCCGGCCTTCCTTGCGGCCGCACCGGATACCACATTATCTCCGGTCATTGGGTCAAGCTGGTCAAGCGCCACTCCGTCAGCCATCACGATCCCCTCGAATCCAAACTCTCCTCTCAGGATATCCGTCAGAAGCTCTTTATTCACATGACAGTACACACCGTCAATCTCGTTATAGGCGGCCATAATTCCCTTCACGCCTGCCTTACAGCATTCCCTGGCAGCCGGAAGATGGATCTCGCGCAGTTCCCGCATTCCAATCCGCGCCGCGCTTGCGTTCACGCCTCCGGTTCCCTCGCCCTGCGCGCAGAAATGCTTCGCGACAACCGCAACTCCCGCATCCTGCATGCCTTCCGTCAGTGCCTTCGCCATGACTCCCGCCAGATACGGATCCTCTCCAAAGCATTCCTCGCTCCTGCCCCATCTGGGATCCCTGAGAATATCCAGCATGGAAACCAGCGCCAGATCCACGCCCATTTCGGCAAGCTGCGCCCCGCATACCGCGCCGGCGCGCTTTAAAAGCTCCGGATGGAAAGAGGCTCCGACTGCCAGATTCACCGGCAGCAGATACCCGTCAAGCGCCTGATGCCCATGCGGACACTCACTTGACATCAGCACCGGAATGCCGAATCTGGAATGCTCGATCACATAGCGCTGAACCAGATTGTAGGCCTTGCGTGCCAGCTTTCCCTTCAGGCCGGTCGACTCTGTTCTGCCCGACCACGGATCGGCACGGTACAGACCGTACAGAACTCCAAGCCCTCCGTACCGCTCCACTTCCTCTGTCAACTCCTTTGACAGAGTAATCTCCTCCCCATCCCGTTCGTAAACGGCAAAGCCATACAATCTCTGATTGATCTGGCCGATTTTTTCCTGAATTGTCATTCTCCCAAGCAGGTCCTTTGCCCGAAGCGACGGCTCCAGGCTGCTGTCTTTATATTGCTCCATATTTCCTCTTATTCCAAAAGACGCCGCAGAAGCACCCGGTCCTGCGGCGTCTTGTCCCTATTTAATGCGTACCGTCTTGATTTCGTAAGGCTTCAATACTACGGATATCTCACTGCCGGAAACCGGAAGATCCTTCTCGTATTCCTCAAGCAGATTGCATTCTGCGGCGGATGCCACATCCTGATGCCAGATAAGCTTCGCCTTGGTCAGCGAGTTCTCCGACTCATACAGACGAACAATGAATCCGTCTCCGTCTTCCGCTTTCTTGACGGTCTCGATGACAACATTGCTCTGATCCGTGCTGATCATGCCGAACGAAGCTCCGGGATTCCCGCCGGCTACCACATAGGCCGGCTGATTCAGCCTGTAAGCCTCGCTTACCGTGCCGCCGGCTCTCCAGCCGCCTGCATGCGGATACAGGGAGTAGGTGAAGACATGCTCCTCCTGATCCGTCGTCGGATTCGGCTCGATACCGGACTTAATCAACGTAAGCCCGAAGGTGCTGTCCTTCACCGAATGGCCGTACTTGCAGTCATTCAGCAAGCTCACACCGTAATTACCCTCGGACAGATCCGCCCACTTCTGGCCGCAGCTCTCAAAACGTGCCTTATCCCAGCTCGTATTGGTGTGCACCTTCCTGGTCAGATTACCGAACTGGATATCGAAGGTCGCCTCATCCGTATGCACCGCAACAGGGAAATGAACCTTCAGCAGGTGCTGATGCTCCTTCCAGTCTACCCAGGTATCGAAATCAATTCGTCTGATATCCGCATAGAAGTAGATCTTCTGGCAGATAACAGAGTTACTGATCTTTCTCTTAATCTCAAGAGCAGCCCTGACCGGTCCCTTCTCCGTCCATTCCATGCTGTCGAATTCCAGAGCGTCCCAGTACTTCTCAGTATAATAAATATCAATATCCCAGTTGTCGTAGTAGATCGGCTTATCCTCGTACATACGAAGCAGGTTCGCCTTCGCGCCCTCCTGCAGGACCTCTCTGTCATTCTCCTTATCGTAGATCCTGCCGATTGTGCCGTCTTCGTTGAACTCAACCACATAGAACGGGGTCTCAAGCTTCTTCGTTCCTTCGAATACAAACGCACTCCTGTCGCTGCTCTTCGATGCGGTCTTGAACGTCTTGTAACCCTTGGAAGGAATTCCCTTCACATACGCCACCGCGCCGGAAGCCGTCTTCTGCACGGGATACTCCGTGCCGTCCTCATCCACAAGCACATCGGCCGCGTCGACTGCCAGCGTTACCACGTCGTCGCGCTCCCAGCCGGTTGTGTTGTATACGGTAATGCCGTCGCCTGCCGGAGGCAGTGTATTCAGTCTCTCCGCAACCACGCCCTCAGCCTCTTCCTTAATC
>CALWGS010000071.1 GCA_944380155.1 uncultured Lachnospiraceae bacterium | reverse complement strand
ATGCACTGGCGATGTATGCGGTACAGGAACCGGGTATGAACATAAGCATTGAAGCAGAGGAACTATCGGCATCCGTGAGGACTTATGAGATTAACGGGGATTATTCGGCAGAGAATGAGTTTGTGACTGGATCATGGCCGGCATCTTCCTATGATCGGTTCCAGAAGGGGCATTCCTGGCTGGTGAATCAGGTACCGGATACATATTTTGGTTCCTCCAGCACGAGTTTGGATGCTAAAAAACAGAACAAGAGTATTGCGGCGCAGGCAGCAGTATATACAGATACATTAGATCATATGTCAGCTGGTGATGGAAGTGAAAACAGAGTAATAGCAAGCGGAGCGCCGACCACGGCAGCCGTCAGCAGTACCGTATTCAAAAGTCTTTCGCCTTACCATGCAAAGGCAGAGGCAGACGGGAGCGGGTATGCCCTTACCACGGTCATTAACAGCCATTTGAAGTTTTTGTACGAGTTGGCAAGAAGGCGGATAGTTCGTCTGGAAGAATTTGATATGGTTTCAAGTAATTACGGAGATGGGGCATATTATGGTATATCTATTGATGGTCCAACAAAACGAAGAATCGTGTATGATCTTGCCAATGTCCTTTATCCTGCTATGTGTGGTCATTTTGGTGAAAACAAGATGAGTAATCTTGTAAGTAAAGGATGGATGATCATGGGCGTTTGTCTGCATTTAACAGGTGATATTTTTGCACATCGTGCAAGAATTACAAAAAGCATGGCATTTTCAGAAAATACGATTAATTCGACTTATGAAACCATAGTATTGGCTGCCAGTGCAAGCGAGAGCAGGATTTCGGGTGATCATATTACGAATAAACAGGGATTATATAACAAATTGAATGCTGGACCTATTCCAGCTATCCGCCTGAAGGATTATTTGTTTTCTGGAGATCGCAATATTGTTATAAATGGAACGATATTTGAAGCAAGTGATGCGCAGGCTTATGAAGATAATCCATTTTTCTATAGCTTTCGTTATGATGCAACGATTGAAGCAACAGAATCTACGTTAATGGATATGTGGGATGATACAGGGAATAATACAACCTACACATTCTATTATGACAATATCAATGTCCCATTAACTGATTGGACAACCAATTAAAAGTAATAGTCGGGATATTCCCATGGGAATATCCCGGTTTATGAAATAGATTGAAAGGCGGATAATTAGAGGGATGAATAAGTTGATAAAGAATATGTTTTTTTCGATTCCTTTTCCATTTGTATTGCTTATACTTCTGGCGCTGTGGAATGTGGAGCCAGTCCTGGCAGCAGAAAGCAGCCAGGATTCCGGACTGTTTGAACCGTTTACAGAGGAAGAGGATTATGTCTTTGATGAAGAGTATTGGAAATCGTGTACATTTGACTATGAATCAATTCCTCAAACAGTGAGAGAAGAGGAACTTTATTTTGGAAGCAAGGTCAGCATACATAATGAAGCAATAGGTTCCTGGATTTTTAGTCCCATATCAATGGAAGAAAAGACAGCAACGATTTCATTTATTAACAGAGCAAGAGGGGAAGTGACGGTTCCTTCTGAGTTAAAAGGATATCGGATTGTTGGAATAGGAATGAATCAGGAGATGTATGATGACAGTACGGAAGGCGGATATGATCCCTATAGTGCGGTCTTTCTTCCAAGTTCCTGTGACAGCGTAACTTCTGTTATCCTTCCGGAAGGTCTGGAGACAATTGGTTATTACGCATTTTCTTACTGTCGGGCATTACAGTCGATTCAAATGCCGGATTCTCTTGAGGAGATCTATCCTGCCTTTCAACGGTGCATCTCGCTCCGTGAGCTCACCATCCCATCCGGAGTACGGTTTATGAGTCTGAACGCGCCGAATATGCAGACGCTTCGTTTTGAAGGGGGATGCCCGGAGCTTGAGGAAGTCAGAGTGCCGGAGACGGTTTCTGTGATTGAGTTTCAGGCTCCGTTTGAGAATCCAATTCGCTTTAACGTTCCAAATCCGGATTGCAGCGTGGTCTTTTCGGAAGATTATGCTGCAGAGGATTTTTCGAATGTGGTGATTGAAACGCCCGCAAATTCAAAGCTGGAAGGAATGCTGAAAGCGTATGGCATTCCGTATGAACCACTGGAAGAGACGATCTGGGTATCTGCGCCGGGAAACCGGAGTATTGGGGTTTCAGCGATTTCCTATTCTGTAGTCAGAGGGGATACCCTGTGGGGGCTTTCAAGAAAATATGGATGTACGGTAGAGGAGCTTGTGTGGGCTAATGAGATCTCAAATCCCGATTTGATTTATGTTGGGCAGATGTTATGGGTTCCTGTTGAGAGTTATGGGAAATGGGAGCAGTATTTCCTTGTTCAATAAATTCATCTGTCAGATGTAAAATCTGACAAGCCGGGGATCGTGTCGTTTGGTTTAGGTGGCTGACCGAACAGATGTCCGTCAGGATAAAATGACACGAGTAATAGTATTTCGCAGAAAGACATGCCTATTTGCATTCTAATCGGGATCGCCTTGATTGGTACTGGATTCGGTATTATTTGAATCTGTAGTTTGCGGACAATAAAAGATTCTTGATGAGCAATACCCCTGTCGGGAGAATTGAAATTTTCCTGACAGGGGTATCATGCTGTTTTATATGAGCCAGGCGATTTCCGGCCATTTTTAGAATTCTTGTACTGTTGCAGGGTAAATCACTACAGAACTTCATGTCAATCGGGGGTATGATACAGTGATTTTTACTTCTGTGTTTTAATACACTTGATTTCAATGTTCCATATAACTTTTGGGGCAATTTTAGATAAAGAAATGGTTGAAAAATACAGGAAAGTATTCTATACTGGTAATAATGCGGCAGACGGACGCCGCAAAGGAAGTATAAGGAGACACGAATGTATAAGCTAATATGCAAGGACGGCACAGCCAGACGGGGCGAGCTTGTTACAGTGCATGGGACGATTCAGACTCCGGTCTTCATGAATGTGGGAACGGCGGCGGCGATTAAGGGTGCCGTGTCTACGGTGGATCTGGAACAGATCGGAACGCAGGTGGAGCTGTCGAATACCTATCATCTGCATGTCAGACCCGGGGATGAGGTGATTCGCAGGCTCGGCGGTCTGCACCGCTTCATGTCATGGAACCGGCCGATTTTGACGGACTCAGGGGGCTTTCAGGTATTCTCCCTTGCGGGGCTGCGCAAGATCCGGGAAGAGGGCGTGTATTTCAATTCTCATGTGGACGGGCGCAAGATCTTTATGGGTCCGGAGGAGAGTATGAGGATCCAGTCGAATCTTGCTTCTACGATCGCAATGGCGTTCGATGAGTGCCCGCCTCACCCTGCAACAAGGGAGTACATGGAGAATTCCGTCGCCAGGACTACAAGGTGGCTAATCCGCTGCAAGGCGGAGATGGACAGGCTGAATTCCCTTGAGGATACCATTAACCGGAATCAGCTGTTGTTCGGCATTAATCAGGGCGGGACTTTCCGGGATATCCGGATTGAGCACGCCAAGCAGATTGCTCAGATGGATCTGGACGGTTATGCGATCGGCGGCCTGGCGGTTGGGGAGACTCATGAGGAGATGTACCATATCATTGAAGAGACGGTGCCGCATCTTCCAGAGGACAAGCCAATCTATCTGATGGGAGTCGGAACCCCAGCCAATATTCTGGAAGCGGTAGAGCGCGGGGTAGATTTCTTTGACTGTGTTTATCCGGCGAGGAACGGAAGGCATGGGAATGCCTATACGAACCGCGGCAAGCTAAATCTGATGAACGCGAAGTACGAGCTGGACGACGGACCGATTGAAGAAGGATGCGGCTGTCCGGTGTGCAGGCGTTACAGCAGGGCGTATATCAGGCATCTGCTCAAGGCAAAGGAGATGCTTGGGCTGAGGTTTCTGGTTACGCATAACCTGTATTTTTACAACAAGCTGATGGAAGAGATTCGAAGCGCGATTGAGGAACATAGATTTTCCGAATATAAGAAGCGCAAGCTGGCCGGTTTCGAAGAGGAACAGGCGGCAGAACAGAAAATGAAGGTCAGGAGGACGGACACATGAATTTGTTACCATTTTTAACGGAAGGCACCACAGAGGCGGGGGGAGTTTCGATCTGGCTGACGGTCGGATACATCCTGATTATCGGCGTCGCGTTTTATTTTATCGCGGTTCGCCCGCAGAAGAAGCAGCAGAAGCAGTTGGACGCGCTGGTGGCCTCCCTTGAGGTCGGGGACAGCATCCTTACGACGAGCGGCTTCTACGGGGTCGTGATTGACGTGATGGAGGAGATTATCATCGTGGAGTTCGGCAATAATAAGAACTGCCGTATTCCGATGAAGAAGACAGCGGTTGTTGAGGTGGAGAAGCCGAACGGCAGCGCGCAGCCTGAGAAGGAAGAGAGCAAGGGGAAGGATAAGGAGAAGAAGTAAGGCTTGCAGCTCCGGGAGGCAGCGGGATGCGGATGCGATGCCGTGTACGCCGGAGAACGCAGGGACTGGAAAGATGGGAATGCCGCCGGGCAGATGCTCCGGCGGCATTTTTGCGCTGTTTTGCATTTCGCGGTTGTTTTGTTCGCGGCTATCTGGCTGTCTGCCCGGCGCGGATTTGGCGGAGGCGTTCTTCTATGGGCTCAAGAAGGGTTTCGGGAATCTTGAGATTTCCCTTCCCGGTTCCAAGCTCCAGCTGGGGCTTGTTCTCCCCGTGGTAATCCGATCCTCCGGTCATGATCAGATCATAGCGGTTGGCGAAGCGCCTTAAGTATCCTTCATCGAATCCTGTGTTGGAGGAATAGATGACCTCAAGGCCGTCAAGGCCGAGATCCTTCATGCGGGAGATTAGAAGCTCTGTGTTCTCTAATGAATACCGGTACAGAAGCGGGTGCGCCAGGACGGCAATGCCGCCGGCATCGTGAATCAGGCGGATGACGTCTCCCGGATCCAGGTATTCCCGGCTGACGTAATAGGGGGTATCGCTGCCAAGATACCGATCGAACGCTTCCTGGCTGTTCTTCACAATTCCGTGCAGGATCAGGAAGCGGGCAAAGTGCGCTCTGGTGATTACGGTATTGGGTTCCATCTCATACAGCGCCTCTATGGTGATGGGGATTCCAGCCGCGCGAAGGTTCTCTGCCATCTTCTCATTGCGAAGCTCCCTCAGATGAATCGTCTCCTTGAGGGTATTCAAAAGCCCGGGATGTCTGTAATCAAGGAAGAGTCCGAGAATATGGATGTCGCGTCCGAGGTATCCGGCCGTAATCTCCGCGCCGGGAATAACTCGAATCTGATCCTCCGGCTCCATGCTTGAAGCAGCTGATAAAGCCTCCGGAATACCGGCAACGGTATCGTGATCGGTCAGCGCCATAGCCGAGAGGCCGAGATCGGCGGCATGGAATACAAGTTCCGACGGGGAAAGGGTTCCGTCGGAGAAATTAGAATGAACATGCAAATCAATATATTTCAAAGTATCTACCTCCCTGAGGATGTTTTATATCTTCCTTTAGTATAAAGGTTTTTCAGAGGTTTGGCAACCTTGGCTGCCGGTCTTTTCCGGATTGTAAGCAGCGGGAATGAAACGGAGGATGCGTCATATGTTTAAATAGAATGATTTGGCAGGAACGGAGGTTTTCACATGGACAAATTCACGAAACGGGGCGGGGCGGCGTTCGTTCTGCTTAAGGGGATGGTATTGTCATGGCTGGTGACTATGATCATACTGCTCCTTCTGTCCGTGCTGCTTGCAAACACCGGTCTTCCGTCCGGGGCGGCAGGAGGATTTCTGATCGCGGCGTATCTGCTGTCGCCGTTTGCGGGAGGGTTTTACATCGGGAAGAAGGCAGAGCAGAAACAATATCTGTGGGGACTTGTATTCGGAGTGCTGTATTTTGTTGTATTCTGTCTGGTCAGCCTGGCACTGAACCGGGAGGGGGAGGTTTCTTTTATGAGGATTTTGAGGCTCTTCCTTTTGCAGGCGGCAGGCGGTATGGCAGGGGGAATGCTTAGTTAAATCTTAAATATTTTGTAAGAGAAACGCCCAAGAACTTTCACATTTCTGACTTGTTTTTGACTTACTATGTTCGTAAACTGAAGCCAGCTATGGTTTTTGACATAAGAAGAAGGAGAATGGAAAGATGACAGTAAGAAAGAAGAGAAGCCTATTGTGGTATACGGCGGTGTTTTTTACATTAGCCGTAGTGCTTGGGCTGGTATGTGTATCGGATACCATATCGGCAGACGCGGCCGGGGATGATACGGCGGATTTCCGTCTGATCTTTACGACGGATATTCACGGACAGCTGACCACGTATAATTATGAGCAGGGAACCGAATACACGGGCGGGCTTTCCAGGCTCTATACCGTGATTGAGCAGGCAAGACAGGAAGCGGGAGAGGGGAATTATCTGACCTTCGATCTCGGGGATGTTCTCTATGATGTTACGACGGAGTATATTATATCCCAGGATCCGGAGGTGCTGCAGCCGGTTTATCTGGCGATGGCAATGATCGGCTATGATGCCATTACCCTTGGGAACCATGACTTTGATTACGGATATGATTATATCATGAATCAGCTTCATGCATCGGGGCTGATCGAGAATACGGTCGTTTCGAATGTGACGGATTCCAAGACCGGGGAGCACCCGTTCGGAGAGAATATGCTGATTACGAGGACTCTTACGACAGAGTCCGGCAGGCAGGCCGAGCTGACCGTCGGAATTATCGGCGAGACGATTCCGAAGCTCTCCGCCAAGACGGAGAGCTATACCGGTGTGTTGAAGACTGAGGATATTGTGGCGAATGTTACCGCGCAGGCGGCGAAGCTGAAGGAAGCAGGAGCGGATTTGGTTGTGGTTCTGTCCCATTCGGGATTCGGGCCGGAGAATCCGGAGGAGAATTATAAGAATGTATCCTATGCGCTGACGAAGATTGAGGATGTGGATGTGATTCTGTGCGGACATGAGCACAATACCTTCCCGGAGGAGAGCGCGTCCACGAACTATTACGATCTTCCGGGCGTGGATCGGGAGACCGGACTTGTGAACGGCAAGACGGTTATTATGGTGAACAATCGGGCAAGGGCCATCGGTATCGCGGATTTGACCTTCACAATCGGGGAGGACGGGAGCGCTAAGCTGACCGGGCAGGAGAGCGAGGTCAGAAAGGTTACGGCCTCGGATCCGGTGAATGAACTGATTGAGGGACTGTACGGAGATTGGGAGGACGATCTGAAGGCGTACTGCGAGGATATCATTGCTGAGGTTGAGGAGGAGTATACGATCCAGAACTATTTCGGGCTCCTGGAAGATACCTCTGCCATTCAGCTGATGAATGACGCGAAGAAGAGCTATGCGATGAATTATATCCACACGACGAAGCCGGAATATGAGGATCTTCCGATTGTCGCGGTGTCCACATACAAGAGCTACGGCAATGACGGGGCGGATGACTATGTGGAGATAGCGGGCCGGATCACGGAGGCAAACCTCGGATCGCTGCAGAGTTATAATACTTATGTGAATATTTATAAGATCACGGGCAAGCAGCTGAAGGAGTGGCTGGAATGGGCGGCGAGTGCATACGAGGAGATTAACGGCGGGAGCACATGGACCTCGGATGAGATGACGGCGCTGATGGATTCGACGGGATTAAATCCGTTAATCAAGCAGGAGTGGATGGAAGTCTGGTCTAATTTCTTTGTATTTGACGGAATTGATTACACGATTAATCCGTCTATTTCCGCACGGTATGACCTTGCGGGGAATCAGATTAATACCGGCTACCGTGTTTCGGATGTGAAGTATAACGGGGAAGCGGTGACGGATGAGATGGAATTCATTATTGTTACTGATCGGATCTCTCAGCCGAAGGACGCGACCTCCTGGGCCGATGATCAGATTGTTTACGGCGGCTATAACAGGAGTCAGACGGTGATCGCGGATTATGTGAAGCTTCTGGCGAAGTCCGGGACCCTCTCCCTTGCGCCGGATTCGAACTGGCATCTGAAGCTGCCCTCGGGGTATCAGTACCTGGTGACGGCCTCTTCCAATGCCGATGCGTTCGCACGGGAGGATGACTGGTATGACAGCCTGGTTCTGGAGTCCGGGGATTACGATTATTATATCGGAACGAGTACGGGCAGCAATCTGACGGATACGAATGCCCCGCATATCGTAATCCGCCCGGAGAAGACGGGGCCGACACGTTCGTCCTATCAGGTTCTGGTGGATGCGACGGATGCATCGGAGATTGTGAAGCTGCGTTATCAGACGGGGGACGTGTCCGCGGATGATTACAGCTGGAATATTGCCAGGGACATCACGGACGGAAGCTTTACGGTGTATTATAACAGTACATATTCGATCTATGCGGAGGATGCGTACGGGAATAAGACGGTATTCCGGTTCACGGTGGACAATATCGGAACCGATGTGCTCGGCGTGCCGACGGTGGAGACCTATACGAACAGGAAGTCATCGATTCAGGGAACCGCGGAGCTGGGGACGATTGTGAAGTTCGAGACTCCGGACGGAACCTATGAGGTGAAGACCACATCGATGGGAACCTTCTCCTACAGTCTGCCCAATCAGAAGAGCGGTACGGTCATTTATGTCTATGCGGAGGAGATTGACACCGGAAGAGTCAGCGAGAAGCTCAGTGTCCGGGTGAAGAGAACAGGCCCTGATAAGCCTGATGTGAACGCGTACAATAACAACAGCACGGCCTTAACGGGCAATACCAATGACGAGGACGGAGATATCGTCGTGATAACGGGCAATACTGTCTATGTTCCGGAAGGATACACCGAGCTGTTCGAGTCGTGTTCGGATCTGTATCAGAAGAAGTACAAGATCGTAGAAGTAGAGTATTATGTGAACGATAACAGGGACTTCGTTATGATTCTTCCCGCTCAGACGGTCGGTTCAACGCTGACTGTGTACAATCTGGATCATCTGAGCAGGAAGAGTGTATCGACCTCCGTGAAGGTGGGAGAGGGAGGCCCGTATCCTCCTGAGATGTATGAAGTGACGAATATCGAGAAGTCGGTAAGCGGTACGGTGAAGACCCTGGAGTCCGGCGAGATCTATACGGTGTACGGCATTGTGAACGGCAGGGTATACAGCACGCAGACGGATAAATCGGGGGCATTCACGCTGGAATTCCCGGATGAGCAGTTAGAGGCAGGCGATCAGATTATTATGTATACAACGGATACGCGCAACGGCTCCGTCAGGAAGAGCAGCAATACCGTGTATACGGTTGAGGATATTGAGGATTTCGTAAGGACGAATTCAGCCATCGAGATCAGTTCGGTAGCTTATAACGCGAAGCATATATCGGGAAGCTACCGGGCGAATGAGACTGTGTATATTTCCATTCCGACAGAGAACGGGAATGAGCTGTATGCGGTACAGGCGGGACAGAGCGGACGGTATTCCGTTACCCTGCCGGAGGGAGTAACGCCTCTGTCGGGAAGTTATGTCTATGTCATCAGCCGGTACGTGGATGCCGGAATCATTACCGCGGCGAAGAGCTTTGTGGCACTGCCTCTGCCGGGAATGCCGGAATTCACGCAGATTCTTGACAATACCATGAGCGTGATCCGGATTGTGGGTGATTCGTACAGCGAGCAGATGATCCTTACAATCGGAGAGGAAGAATACGTTCTGCAGGATTATGACTATAACGAAGAGACGGAACAGAATGTATTTTATTTTCAGACGGAACAGATTACATCCGGTACAACGGTTACGGCGAAGGGCGTGAATTCCAGCGGAGCCGGAGTGAGCGCGTCAGCCTCCGTAATGAAGCTTGCTCCGGATGCGCCGGAGGTTACTGAACTGACGGAGGGTGCGGAGGAGATCACCGGAACCGTAGAGCTGCTGGCCCCCGCGGCCGCCGTGGAATCTGAGGGATCGGATTCTTCGGAAGAGGAAGAGACAGCGCAGGCAGAGGATGGCCCGGAGTCAGAGACCGCACCGGAGGAAGAGACTGTATTGGAGGAAGAGGTCCAGGAAGAGACTTCCGTGTCGGAAGAGGGCAGCCTGGAGGAAGAGAAGCAGCCGTCCAGGACGGCGGGAGAGGATCTGACAGAGGAGGAACAGGAGGAGTTCTTCCGGCTGACGCAGACCAGTATCTTTGCCAAGGTTGACGGAATCACTTACAGCGGCACCGTTGAGGCGGACGGCAGTTTTGTGATCGAACTTCCGGAGGCACTGCAGGACGGAGAAGAAGTATCGGTATGGGCTCATAACTATGCCGGGAAGGGGCCTGCGGCTCATGTGATAGTACAGGAGGCGCCGGAGGAGGAGTCAGAGCAAGAGCCGGAACAGGAAGAGGAATCCGTGGAATAACCGGGAATGAAAGCCGGGGCGCATGGCTGCGGCAGGAGAAGGCTCCTGCTTCGGACGTGTGTCCCGGTTTCTTAATTTCTTTTAATCCGGAGATAAGACAGGACTTATTTGGCTGGATTAGAATTACAATATACATTCCGGAAGGAATTTGATAGAATAGAGCTAAGACGGACAGGCTGTGAGGAAGGAGAGGTGATGGGCTGTGTCAGTTGTATTTCAGGTGTGTTTCTTTGTCGGACTGCTGCTTACGGTGCTGCTGATTCTCGGAGGGATTGTTCCGATTCCGGGAATTGGGGATGCGGAGGGAGCGGATATGGACATTTCTCTGGAAGGACTTGGGATCCACTTCAGTATTCCGCTGAATCCAACGGTCTATATTGTGCTGCTGACGGTATTCGGAGGAGTCGGGATGATACTGGAGTCATCCACCGGGCTGGCAGGGATTTTCATTCTCCTGATTGCCCTGGCAGCTGGGATCCTGGTCAGTCTGCTGTTGTACCGGTTCGTGATTCGGCCGCTAAAGAGAGCGGAGAATACGAGCGCTCCGGACAGTGAGGATCTGATAGGGGTTCTGGCTGTCGTAACGGAGAGGATTCCGGAGAACGGATTCGGACAGATTTCCTATGTTGTGAACGGGAATACCTTCAGCGCGCCGGCGAAATCGACCAAGGGAGGCAGAGTGGCCGCGGGGGAAGAGGTGTCCATCTGCTGGATTCAGGATCATGTATTTTATGTGGTGCCGTTAAAGGAATCTTGATGGAGACGCCGCAGGCGTTTTTCATATCTGTTACTTACTATTATGACTCATTACTACAAAAAGGAGGAAGGGTATGGAGGCAATTATCATTGCATCGGTGATTGTTGTGGTGATTCTGCTGGTACTGGTGTTGATTACCTCGATGTGGAAGAAGGTTCCACAGGATAAGGCACTGGTGATAACCGGTATGAAGAAGCGCGTGATTTCGGGCGGGGGCGGATTTGTGATACCGCTTTTGGAGCGCGCGGACAGGATTTCTCTGGAGAACATGAAGATCGAGGTGAGAACGGACGGTGCGCGGACCGAGCAGGGCGTGGATATCCGGGCTGACGGTGTTGCAGTCATTAAGGTAAAGAGCGACAAGGACAGCATCTTAAGCGCGATTGAGCAGTTCAATACCGGGAAGGAGCAGCAGACCATTGATATTATCAAGGATACTGCCAAGGATGTATTGGAGGGCAAGCTCCGGGAGATTATCTCCAAGATGACGGTAGAGGAGATTTATAAGGATCGGGAGAAGTTCGCCTCCCAGGTGCAGGAGGTTGCTGCAGTCGGACTTGCGAGTATGGGCCTTGAGCTGAAGGCATTCACCATCCGGGATATTTCTGACAAGAATGGATATCTGGAAGCGCTCGGTAAGCCGAGAATTGCGGAGGTGAAGAAGAACGCGGCGATTGCGGAGGCAGATGCGGCGAAGGAGACCCGGATTAAGACGGCAGAGTCCGAACGGCTGGGAGCGGAGGCCAAGATCCTGGCGGAGACGCAGATTGCCGAAGCGAATAAGGAGCGGGAGTTAAAGATTCAGGCTTACCGTACCGAGCAGGAGACCGCGAAGGCCAAGGCAGACCTGGCATATGAGATTGAGAAGAACAAGGTGGCAAGAGAGGTCACGGAGACCGAAATGCTGGTTGAGATCATGAGGAAGCAGAAGGAAACCGAACTCGAGGAACAGGAAGCGTTAAGGCGGGAACGGGAGCTTGCGGCCACGGTGAATAAGCAGGTCGACGCGGAGAAGTACCGCACCCAGACTCAGGCGGATGCCGAAAAATATAAGACAGAAAAGCAGTCAGACGCCAAGCAGTATGCCCAGTCGAAGGAAGCGGAGGCTGTTGCCATGGCGATTCGGGTCAGGGCGGAAGCAGAGGCGGAGGCAATCCGGATTAAGGGAGAGGCGGAGGCGGCTTCCATTCTTGCGAAGGGTGCCGCGGAGGCAGAGACAATGGAGAAGAAGGCGGCGGCTTATAAGCTGTATAATGATGCGGCCGTGACGCAGATGATTATCGAGAGACTTCCGGACATCGCGAATGCGATTGCCGCTCCGCTGGCTAAGACTGATAAGATTGTCATCATTGATAACGGTACCGGCGGCGAAGGGAAGGGTGCCGCGAAGGTCACAGGCTATGTGACGGATATTGTAAGCCAGCTTCCCGAGACCATAGAGGCCATGACGGGATTTAACCTGATGGATGCCATTAAGAATAAGTTCGGAGGCAGTGACGAAGAGACGGGAAGGGGAGAGAAGCCGGAACCGTAGAGAATATCGGATCGGAAAAAGGATCCGGAGCACGCAGTGGGAGGTGCCCCGGATCTTTTTCTATGAAGAATTCCTTGTTGACTTAGAAACAGGTCTTAAAGAGCGGTCTCGGGAGAGGAGGTATCCTGTACGGTCTCTTCCTCGACTACGATGACCTTGCATAAATCATACATTCCGTTATCGATGCCGGCAAAGATATAGGTGACTCCGACCGCGTTGGCAACAACACGCCCTCCGGGACTTACCGTTGCGACGGACGGATCATAACTGCAGAACTTCACTTCTTCGACCGTATTATTCGGCTGCAGCAAGGTCTTTAAGGTCGTTCGCCTGCCGACAGTCAGGGTAATCTCCGAACGGGTCAGCTTGATGCTGACGGCGGGAGGCCCGACAACGATGTCGCATCGAAGTTCGACTGCGTCTGCGGACGGTTCGGTAATCGTTACGGTGATGAAGGTAGTGCCGACCGCATTCGCGGTCACAACGCCTTCTTCGTCCACCGATGCGATGGAAGGATCGTCCGACTGAAATGTTATGCTTTGAGTTTCTGTTACATTATAAACCTTTAGTGCATACGAAGTTTCTTTCACCAGGGCCTTCGTCTTTACATTCAGCTTCACCTCAATCCCAGATTCCTCGGATACCGGCACAGCGGAACCGAGAGCCGTTCCTGTTACGGTCGCCGGCACGGTGTCGTCGGACGGTTCAGAGGCGGAATCCGATGAGACTGTGCCGCTCGTATCGGCAGCAGAGGCGGATACCGTACTGAAGGGATTCAGGAAAGGGATCACAAGTGTAAAGAAGAACACAAGGCCAAGGGCGGTAATTAATTTCAGTACCATTCGTTTCATAGCAAATTGGCCTCCAATCAAATTGTGTCACATCCTAGTTTCAGTATAGGCTTCTAATTTGTCAGAAACGTGGCATATTGTAAAAAAATCTTAAGATTTCATGATTGTATTTTAAGATTTACGGCTCTTGTGCTATTTTTCGTAATCAGGTATAATAAAATGCAAGTGGAATGAGTCCGCAGACAGGAATTGGGAATGGTATGAGGGATGAAGGAGTGAACAGAGATGGCATATATATTGATTGCAGATGATAATTCAGATATTACGGATGTCCTTTCGAATTACGCGAGAAAAGAGGGGTTTGAGCCGATTGTCGCGGCAGACGGAGAAGAGGCGGAGAGGCTGTTCGAGCAGTATCAGCCGGCGGTTGTGCTGCTTGATGTTATGATGCCGCGGGAGGACGGTTATGAGGTGTGCCGCCGAATCCGGACAAAGTCGGATGTCCCCGTGATCCTGATTACGGCGAGAGGAGAGGATTTCGAGAAGATTATGGGGTTGGACATCGGAGCGGATGATTATATCGTGAAGCCGTTCAGCCCGAGTGAGGTCATGGCGAGGGTACGGGCCGTGATGCGCAGGATGGCCAAGGGGGCGGGCGGCCAGGGGAAAGAGTCCGGTAATGTGCTTAAGATTGCAAACCTGACGATCAATCTGGATGAGTATACTCTGTATATTTCTGATACCAAGATGTCCCTGACGAAGAAGGAGATTGAGACGATGTGGACGCTGGCCGGGAATCCCAATAAGGTATTCACCCGGGATAATCTTCTGGACAGTCTGTGGGGATTTGATTATTTCGGGGACAGCAGAACCGTGGATTCCCATATCAAGCGCCTCCGCGCGAAGCTTGACAAGGTGGAGCATCCGCAGTGGTCCATTAAGACCATCTGGGGCGTGGGATATAAGTTCGAGATTACGGAGCAATAGGAACGGGGACGGATGATGGACTGCGGATATGAATGATAATAGAGTAAAGATAAGAAACCGGCTGTTTTTCAAGCTTTTTTTGACCTTTGCGTTCTTGGTTATTCTCTTTGCGGTGATATTGGGCTATATCTTCATGCGGCTGTACAATTCCGCCGCGATGGAGAATCATCTCGAGGAGATGCGCAGTCAGGCAAACCGGATCTCCAGGCAGATGACCGAATACATTATTAATGATGATTACGAGTCCTGCCTGCGGTATCTGCAGATGCTCAGAGAGCTGAACAGTACGGAGGTCTGGACGTTCTCCAATCCGGATGCCGTGTATCCGATGAGCAGTGAGATGGAGAGTATCATGAGCGGCGTGGAACTGCAGGAGGAGTATGTGGACCTGATCCGGATCGCGTTCGCGGGAGGCAGCGAGTACCGGACGGCCTTCAGCACGATTCATGACTGTAATGTGGTGAGCCTTGGAGTCCCGATTGTCGGAAGGAACGGCGAGAACGCGGGCGCTCTTCTTCTGAACGCCCAGATCAGGGTTCAGGCTACGCTTGAGAGTGAGGGAATGAAGATGATCCTGCGAAGCGCCATGGGAGCGCTGGTCATCTCCTTCCTGGTTGCGTTTTTCTTCGCGAAGAAACTGTCGGATCCGATTTCCATTATGAGAAAGACAGCGCTGAGACTTGCGGATGGGGAATATGGGATCAAGACAGGGATTCACAGGGAGGACGAGCTGGGAGATCTGTCAAGGACTATTGATTTTCTCTCCGATAAGCTCGGTGAGAATGAACGGGAGAGGCAGAATCTCGAGCAGATGAGGATGGATTTCTTCGCGAATGTCTCCCATGAGCTCAGGACGCCGATTACGGTAGTCCGCGCCTATACGGAATCGCTCGTGGACGGGGGTGTGGACGAAGAGGCGAAGAAGCAGCAGTATTATGAGAGGATGCTTTCGGAATGCAGCAGCATGGAGCGTCTGGTGGGGGATCTGCTGACTCTGTCCAAGATGCAGAATCCGGACTTCCAGGTGGAGAAGGAACCGGTGAATCTGGTTCAGGTCTTTGAGGATCTGGTGCGGAGTGCCTCGGCTCTTGCAAGGGAGAAGGGAATCTCCATCCGTGTGGAGAAGGAAGCGGATGTCTATATGATGATGGGAGATTACGATCGCCTGCGTCAGATGTTCCTGGTGATTCTGGATAATGCGATCAAGTTCTCGAAGGAAGGGGACGATATTCTGATCCGTCTCTATAAGGGAGAGAAGCTGCATGTAAGCATCCGGGATTACGGAATCGGAATCTCCAAGGAGGAGCTTCCAAACATCTTCGATAAGTTCTATAAGTCAAAGCTGAAGCAGAATGCGAAGGGATCCGGCCTGGGTCTGGCCATTGCCAAGGAGATCGCGATGAAGCACGGCGGAACCATTGAGGTGAAGAGCGAGCCGGGAATGGGAACAGAATTCAAGTTCAGCTTTACCGAGGTGACGGCGGAGGAGATGGGATAGGATCCGGAGGGTTAGGTGCCGGAATTCGCTTCTGTCAGTTTTTCATAAAATTTCCTTGCGGAACCTATTGAATATTTTGAACGATTAGGGTATAATAAGCATATCAACAAGGGAAATATTCCTGGGGTGTTCGACAATCCTGTGATTTTGAACCTACATTACGATTTTGGGATTCCTATATCGTTAAGTGGATGTCAGGCCTCCTTCGAGTGGAAGGCAGAAGCTTAATTGCGGTTACCCACCTAGCTTAGGCTAGGCGTCAAAATACAGGAAACGGCATTTTGGGGTATTTTACAAAAGAGAAAAAGGCAGCTTGGCTGCCTTTTTTATTTATAGACGATAATTTCCGGGAACGCTCCATCAGGACCGGAAGACTTTGACAGGACGGTTTCAATCTTTAGAAAAATTTTTGGTTACAACGGACCGCTTCTGTTGTATAATAGTCTGTATAACGGGCACATGGAGGTTTTTGTGATGAAAGACGGGTTTGTTCGGGTTGCCGCCGCAACGCCTGATATTCGAGTGGCAGATTGTGTATTCAATGCGGACAGCATCATAAGAACAATACGGATAGCAGAGGAGAAGCAGGTGAAGATCCTTGCGTTTCCGGAGCTTTGCTTAACCGGCTATACCTGCGGAGATTTGTTTTTGCAGGAGACGCTGCTTGAGGGAGCTAAGGCGGCGCTTGCCGGGATTGCACAGGCGACAAGGGGAATGGATGTTCTTGCGGCTGTCGGGATGCCCCTCATGAAGGGCGGCAAGCTGTACAATGTGGCTGCCATGGTGCAGGACGGGGCGGTTCTTGGAGTCGTACCTAAGACGAATATACCGAATTATTCTGAATTCTATGAAGCAAGACATTTTGCGAGAGGGAATGAGATACCGGAACCGATTGAGCTGCTGGGCGAGGAGGTCTATTTCGGAACCAGGATGCTGTTTCGATGCGTAGATGTCCCGGGACTGGTTACGGCAGCGGAGATCTGTGAGGATCTGTGGGTGGCACAGCCGCCGAGTACCGGACATGCCCTTGCGGGAGCGTATGTGATTGTGAATGCGTCCGCAAGCGATGAGACGACGGGCAAGGAGGATTACAGACGGGAGCTGGTGAAGAGTCATTCTGCCAGACTGGTCTGCGGTTATGTGTATGCGGACGCCGGGGAAGGAGAATCAACGACGGACCTGGTATTCGCAGGGCATGACCTGATTGCCGAGAACGGCACGCTGCTGGCGGAGAGCAGCCGGTTTGAGAATCATATTCTGTTCTCGGAGATTGATCTGGGCAGGCTTGCGAGCGAGCGCAGGAGGATGACGACCTATCCGGCGGAATGCAGGGACGGGTATGTAACAGTAGAGTATGAGCTTCCGTCCAGGCGCAGGGAAGAGCTTTTGGAGTTAAATCTAACCAGGCCGATTGATAAGGCGCCGTTCGTTCCCGGAGATCCGATGCAGAGAAGGAAGCGTTGCGAGGAGATTACGATGATTCAGGCAATGGGCTTAAAGAAGCGTCTGGTTCACACTCACAGCAGGCAGGCCGTAATCGGAATATCGGGAGGTCTTGACTCGACGCTGGCGCTTCTGGTGACGCGTAAGGCGTTCGAGCTGTGCGGACTGGATCCGTCGGGGATCCTTGCGGTGACGATGCCGTGCTTCGGGACGACGGACCGGACCTATCATAATGCGGTGGAACTGATCCGCCAGCTTGGCGCTTCCCTGCGGGAGATTCCGATCCGGGATTCTGTCACGCTTCACCTGAAGGAGATCGGCCATGATATCAATGTACATGATGTAACATATGAGAATGCGCAGGCCAGAGAGCGGACCCAGGTTCTGATGGACCTTGCGAACATGACTGGGGCGCTGGTTGTCGGAACCGGGGATCTGTCGGAGCTGGCGCTTGGCTGGGCTACTTATAACGGGGATCATATGTCAATGTATGGGGTGAATGCCTCCATACCGAAGACCCTGGTGAGATATCTGGTCTCTTATTTTGCGGATGAGACTTCCAATGAGGCACTGCGGACCGTGCTTCTTGATATTTTGGATACTCCTGTCAGTCCGGAGCTGATTCCTCCCAGAGAGGGAGAGATTACTCAGAAGACAGAGGATATCGTCGGACCATATGAACTGCATGACTTCTTTCTGTATTATGCGGTGCGGTTCGGCTTCGAGCCGCGCAAGATCTACCGGCTGGCGAAGACTGCATTCGGGGAAGAGTATCATCCGGATGTGATTTTAAAATGGCTGAAGAACTTTTACAGGAGATTTTTTGCACAGCAGTTTAAACGCTCCTGTCTGCCTGACGGGCCGAAGGTCGGTTCGGTTGCGGTTTCTCCGAGGGGGGACTTAAGGATGCCGAGCGATGCCTGCGCCGCCCTTTGGATGGAGCAGATCGAGACGCTTGTGCCTTGAGGCTCAGGGCAGCAAGGGATGATTAAGATGCGCAGGAATGGAGGGTAAGAATGGCATTAAAGATTATAACGGATTCGGCTACGGATATGCCGAAGAGCATTATTGAGGAATACAATCTTCATGTGATTCCGACACCGGTCGTGATTAATGAGAAGGATTATTTTGACGGCAAGACTATATTTCCGGAGGAATTCTACAGAAGGCTTCGGGAAGGGAAGGATGAGATTAAGACCTATCATATTAATGAATATATGTTCCGTGAGAACTTTGAGCCGTACGCGAAGCGGGGAGACGAGGTGATCTACTGCTGCTTCTCAACCGGTATCGCAGGGACGTACAATGCGGCGAACCTGGCGAAGGAGAGTTTGTTAGAGGAGTATCCGGATTTTGATCTGACGATTGTAGACTCGAAATGCGCCTCGCTTGGCTTCGGAATCGGCGTATATTACGCGCTGCAGATGCAGAAGAACGGAGCGGATAAGAAGACAATTCTGGAGGCGCTTCGGTGGCATTTTGATCACATGGAGCATATCGTGACGGTGGAGACGCTGGATTATCTGTATCGCGGCGGGAGACTGAGCAAGACTTCGTTCCTGGCCGGCGGGCTGCTGGATATTAAGCCGCTGATTGAGGTGAATGACGATGGGGCTCTGGTTGCGTTCGAGAAGGTGCGCGGTCGTCAGAAGTCCCTGAAGAGGGTGCTGGATCTGATTGGAGAGCGCGGCGTGGATCTTCCGGGACAGTACATCGGAATTGTGCACGGGGACTGCGCGGATGTGGCGGCTTCCATGAAGGAGCAGCTTACGGAGCGCTATGGATGCACGCATTTTGTAGAGAATTATGTGGGCTGTGCGATTGGGGCGCATACGGGTCCCGGGATTATCGGAGTTGTATGCCTGAATGCGGAATCGCCTTACAAGGAGTATTGGGATATTAAATAAGGAGTGCCGACTTGCTTTGCCGTGCCTGTCAGAAGGAAAGATGGAGTGATTGCGTGAAGAGAGATGAGATCAGACGGCTGTATCCGGAAGAATACGATTATCTCGAAAGTATCAAGCGAATTGCGGGAACGAATCAGATAGGGCTTCGGGGACTGGACGAGGCCCGGACGAAGAATCACTTAAGGCTGCTTAAGAAGTACCGTTATCCCGTTGGGAAGGATTCAGGCCTGTATCTGCGAAGCAGGGTGCTGATGGACAATCTGGATGTTATGGTGGATCTGGATCTGAACGGCAGGGTGACGGGAGAAGAGTGCAGACGGCTGGCGGAATGGCTTGACAGCACGGAATTCAGAATGTACATGGAAGGAAAAACAAAGGAATGACGGTATAAGGATCGAGTATACAGGTAATCAAAACGGGGCAGCCGGCATCGGAGGATTTCGTGATGCGGCTGCCCCGTTTTGCGCCGGGGATGGGGGGATCAGGATCCGGACTGTTCTGCGGACGCTTTTTCCAACGTCTCTTTCACCGTTTCAAGCAGGAGCATCTGGGTATACTTGCTGTCTTCGGAGAGTTTTACTTCGTCGATTTCCACTTCGTCATTGCATAACTGAGATGCAATTGATGCCAGAGAGGGCTCAATCAAGGGGTACATCGTAGTGACGGACTCGTCAAGATTGACCAGGCGGATCGAGTTGATGTGATTCGGATCTACGACAACCTCCAGATTCAGCAGATTGTCTCCGAGGGTAAATGCACTGGTGTAGACCCCCGCCTTGTACCGCGCGGCAGAATTACTCTCCGATTCCGTGTCCTCCGGCTTGTCGGACAGGAACAGAATGATGAGCAGAACGACCAGCAGAATCCCGAGCGCCGCGAAAATAGCCGTGTAGATGATTTCTTTTAATTGCAGCACGACAATTTTGGTTCTGGACATATGTAAACCTCCCGATTATGCGTTTTCTACAATCTATGAACGCAGCCGGACTTTTATGACAACAAAGCCGACTTCCAAACGGTTGAAACATGGGCCAAAAGACGATATAATAAAAAGAAAATCTCCGAGGGACGAGCGGAGAGGGAAGGGAGGGCGTGGCAGTATGCCGCTGCAGTTCATTGTCGGGAGCTCCGGCTCCGGTAAGTCGTATCTGGCCTATCAGGAGATGATTCGGCTGTCCAAGAAGGAGCGGGGAACGAAGAAGAGAAATTATCTGATCCTGGTTCCGGAGCAGTTTACCTTGCAGACTCAAAAGGAGCTGATACGCATGCATCCGGAGCACGGAATTATGAATATCGAAGTCTTAAGCTTCCTGCGCCTTGCCTGGCGCGTGTTCGAGGAGGTCAGGGGGGATGACCGGCTGATCCTGGAGGATACGGGCAAAAGTATTATCGTAAAGAAGGTGCTTCTGAACCTGAAGCAGGATCTCACCGTGTATGCCGGCAATATCCGGAAGTCCGGATTTGTGGATGAGATGAAGTCTCTGCTGTCGGAATTCTATCAGTATTCCGTATCCCCCGCCATGTTGGAGGGGGCGAAGGAGGGAATGCAGGGGCATCCGGCTCTTAAAAACAAGCTAAACGATGTGATCCGGGTCTACCGGGGGTTTCAGGAATTCTTAAAGGAGAAGTATCTTACGGCGGAGGAGGTACTGGATGTCTTAAGCAAAGCGCTGGATCAGTCGCTGTTGGCGAAGGACGCGGTGGTGTGCCTGGACGGCTTCACAGGATTTACGCCGTCCCAGTATCAGCTTCTGTCCGCGCTGCTTCGGAATGCCTCGAAGGTCTATCTGACCGTCACTATGGATGCCGCGGCGCTCGCAAAGGAGCAGAAGGAGCACCATCTGTTTTATTTGAGCTTCAAAACCATGGAGAAGCTCAAGGAGCTTGCGAATCGGGAGGGAGTTCTGATCGAGGAGCCCATTGTGCTCGGACGCAGGGGGATTCCCTGGCGGTTCCGGGAGAGTGTTCCGCTTGCGGCTCTGGAGAAGTATCTCTTCCGGTATCCGGCCCGAGAATATAACCGGGAGCAGGAGGATATCCGGATCTATTCCTTCCGAGATAAGGAGGCGGAGGTATCCTTCGCGGCTGCCGGGATCCTGCGGCTGGTGAGAGAGGAAGGCCTGCGGTATCGCGATATCGCGATTGTATGCGGGGATATGGAATCCTACGGCAGGGTGATCCGCAGAGAATTTGCCGGAGCGGGAATTGCGTGCTTTGTGGATGATAAGAAGAATATTTTGCTGAATCCGTTCGTGGAATTTCTGCGCTCCGGGATTGAGATCGCGGCGAAGGATTTCAGCTATGAGAGCGTATTCCGCTATCTGCGCTGCGGTTTTGCGGGATGGGAGCCGGAGGAGGTTGATTTGCTGGAGGAATATGTGCTGGCCCTTGGAATCCGGGGGCATGGCATGTGGCAGAGGAAGTGGGAGAGAACATTCCGGACGAAGCGGGCGGTGCTGCTTGATACGCTGAACGGACTGAGGGAGCGATTTGTGTCCGAACTGATGCCTCTGTACGGGGTGCTCTCGGATCCGGAACGGACGGTACTTGATTATACCACGGCTCTGTATGAGTTCGTGACGGCGCACGGAATCGAGGAGAAGCTAAGACTTAAGGCACAGGAATATAAAGACTCAGGGGAACTGCTGCTCGCCAGGGAGTATGAGCAGATCTACCGGATTGTAATGGAGCTGTTCGACCGGGTAGCCGAATTGCTCGGGGAGGACGTGATTGACCTGAAGGAATTCGGCGAGATTATGGAGACGGGATTCGCGGAAGGAGAGGTCGGCCTGATACCGCCCGGTGTGGATCAGGTTGTAGTCGGAGATATTCAAAGAACGAGGCTGACCGATATTCAGGCACTCTTCTTCCTTGGCGTAAATGACGGTGTGGTGCCGAAGAAGGATGCGGGGGGCGGAATCCTGTCGGATATCGAGAGGGAGTATCTGATTCATCAGGGAATGGAGCTTGCGCCCACCAGCCGCCAGAATTCCTACACGGAGCAGTTCTATCTGTATCTTTGTATGACGAAGCCCCGGAGGAAACTATACCTTACCTATGCGAGGCTGAATGATGACGGCAGAGCCATTCGTCCGTCGTATCTGATTGCCAGACTTCTTGCCGTCTTCCCGAAGCTGACCATTGAGCAGGATGCGGGGAGAGGAATTGCACAGGTGACGGGGAGCGACCGGGGACTTGAGGCTCTGAAGAAGGGGTTGAGGCAGTATGTGCGGGGAGAAGCGGACTCGGAGGGCGAAGGAGTTCGGGAGGAGATGTTCCTGGAGCTGTACGGGTATTGGCAGGGGAGCGGACCGGAAGAAAGACGGACGCTTCAGAGACTTACGGACGGCGCCTTTTATGCGGGAAGAGAGGAGGGAATCTCCGCAAGGGCAGCGGCCCTTCTGTACGGACGGATTCTTGCAGGGAGCGTGACAAGGCTTGAAACCTACGCGGCCTGCGCGTTCGCGCATTTTCTGGCTTACGGGCTGGAGCTGGAGGAGAGGGCGGAATATAAGGTGGGAATGCCGGATATCGGGACTTTGTTCCACAGCGCGCTCGAGCTGTTCTCCCTGCGTGTCAGGGAGAGCGAATACAGCTGGCACACCCTGCCGGATGAACTGCGGATTGAATGGGCAGGAGAAAGCGTGAGGCGCGCGGCGCAGGATACGGGAGGCGGGATCTTCGCGGATACAAAGCGGAACGAATATATCATAACCCGGGTGGAGCGCATTCTGCAGCGGGCACTCCAGGTCTTAACGGAGCAGATCCGCTCCGGAGAATTCGAGCCGGAGGCCTATGAGATGGCGTTCGTCTGCGCGGATCGATTTCTGAAGCTGAACGGAAGGATTGACCGGCTGGATGTGTATGAGGAGGATGGTGTTCTGTATCTGAGGGTGATTGATTACAAATCCGGCAGCACCTCGTTTGATTATGCCATGCTCTACTACGGACTCCAGCTTCAGCTTGGCGTATATCTGAACGCCGTAACCAGGATGCGGGGAGAAGAAGGAGAGGAGAAGAAGGTAATCCCGGCGGGCGTCTTTTACTACCGCCTGGAGGATCCGATTGTGGAGAAGGGCCCCGGCGCGCAGGAGGAGCTTAAGAAGGCGCTCAGGATGGACGGGGTCGCGAATCAGGATACGAAGATTCTGGGGTATCTGGACAGGAAGCTTCGGACGAAGGAGGGAGGGCTTGCCGCTTCGGTGAAATCTTCGGTGATTCCGGTGGAGACAAACCGATCCGGAGAGCTTACCAGGCGCTCGAAGGTTTCGGATACGAGGGGGTTCTATGAGATTATGGAGCATGTGAACCGGAAGATGGCGGCATTCTCCGAGGAAATCATGCACGGAAGGACGGATGTGAATCCGTATCGGATGGGAGATAAGACGGCCTGTGATTATTGCCCGTACGCCAGTGTATGCAGCTTTGACTGCCGGATGGAATGGGATGCCTACCGGTATCTGAAGAAGCTGTCGGGGGATGATGTATGGCGGAGAATCCGGGCGGAAGGAAAGGAGGGGGAGCATGGCGAAGGTAACATGGACCGCGGATCAGAGGAAGGTCATTGAGTTTCGGAATCGGAACCTGCTCGTCTCTGCGGCGGCCGGATCCGGCAAGACGGCTGTTCTGGTAGAGCGGATCATTGAACGCGTTACGGACGGGGAGAAGCCGCTTGATATTGACCGCCTTCTGGTTGTCACATTCACGAAGGCGGCTGCGGCGCAGATGCGGGAGCGGATTGGAGAGGCGATTGAACAGAGATTACTGGCGGACGGCGCAAATGATCATCTGCAGAGGCAGCAGACTCTTCTGCACAGCGCGCAGATCACAACCATAGACAGCTTCTGTATGTATGTAGTGAGGAACTATTTTCATTTGATTGATTTGGATCCGGGATTTCGAATCGGGGAGGAGGCGGAGCTCACTCTTCTGCGTTCCGATGTCATCGGGGACATTCTGGAGAAGCATTACAGCCGGGCCGAACCGGAATTCCTGGATTTTATCGAATGCTATACTCCGGGCAAGACGGATCAGGTGTTAGAGGAGCTGATTGGAAATCTGTATGATTTTTCCAGAAGCTATCCGTGGCCGGAGGAATGGCTGGCCAGGCAGCAGGCTGCCTTCGAGGTGAAGGATATGGCGGATCTGGAGGGGAAGGAATGGATGAAGCAGATCCTCGCATCGGTCCAGACGACGGTCCGGGATCTGAAGCGGCGCTGTGAGGAGGCAGCGGCGATTTGCATGGAGGAATCGGGCCCTGCGCATTATCTGCCGGCCGTGAGAAGTGATGAGGAGCTGCTTGAGGAGCTTGCGGGCCTGCGCAGCTATGAGGAATGCTATAGAGTCCTTGCCTCGCCTTCCTTTGCCAGGCTGTCCGCAAAACGGGATCCGAACGTGGACGAGCGCAGGAAGGAAGCGGTTAAGGCAATCCGGGACGAGATTAAGAAGGGAATCGGCGAATTAAGCAGGGACTATTTCTTTCAGGATCCGGAGGAGATGAGGAAGGATATGAACCGCGCGGCCGGGGCGGTGAAGGTGCTCACCGGTCTGACGCTTGAATTTGCACGGGAGTTCACGAGGCGCAAGGAGGAGAAGAATGTGCTGGACTTCGGGGATCTGGAGCATTACGCGCTGCGCATCCTGGTCAGGAGAGAGGACGGAAGACCGGACGGAAGACCGGTTCCTACGGAGGCGGCCAGGGAGCTGTCCGGGCGGTTTGATGAGATTATGATTGACGAGTACCAGGACAGCAACCTGGTGCAGGAGGTGATTTTGGGGAGCGTTTCAAGGGAGCAGGAGGGAAAGCCGAATATCTTCATGGTCGGGGATGTGAAGCAGAGTATTTATAAGTTCCGTCTGGCAAGGCCGGAGCTCTTCCTTGAAAAATATCTGACCTACAGCACGCAGGACAGTCAATATCAGAGGGTGGATCTGCATAAGAATTTCAGAAGCCGTGAAGTCGTGCTGCACAGCGCTAATTTTATCTTCGGACAGATTATGACGGAGGCGCTTGGGGGAATTGTCTATGATAAGAACGCGGCGCTGTATCCGGGAGCGGAATTTGCGCCCTGTGAGGGAGATGTGTCCGATACGACGGATGTTCTGCTGCTTGACGCCGCGCAGGAGACGGAGGAAGAGGGGGATGCAGAAGGAAATCTTCTGTATGACGGACAGGATCAGACGGATTTAAAGGAGCTCGAGGCCAGGATGATAGCAAAACGGATCCGGGAGCTGACGGGCGGGGAGGGCCTGATGATCTGGGATTCAGAGAAGAAGGGGTACCGGCGCGCCCGGTACGGAGATATTGTGATATTGCTGCGCACCATGTCCGGGTGGTCGGAGCTGTTCGTAGATACCTTATCGTCCCTTGGCATACCGGCTTACGCGGATACGCAGACCGGATATTTCCAGACGGCTGAGATTCGGACCATGCTGAATCTGCTTCGGATCCTTGATAATCCAAGGCAGGATATTCCGCTTGCGGCGGTGCTGTATTCGCCGATTGCCGGATTTACCAGCGGGGAGCTTGCGGAGATGAAATGCGGGATCCGGGAGGAGAAGCCTCTTACTCTGTACGAAACGCTCTGCCGGTATTCGCAGGGCGGCGGCCGGGCAGCCGGTAAGGCTGCCGGGTTCCTTAAGAAATTCGGGGAATGGAGGAGCAAGGTTCCCCTGATGCCGGTTCATGAGCTGATTGAGCTTCTGTATGAGGAGACCGGCTACTATGACTATGTGTCCGTGATGCCCTCGGGAGAGAAGAGGGAGCGGAATATGGATATGCTGGTTACGCAGGCGGTACAGTTCGAGCAGGCGGGGTACCACGGCCTGTTCCATTTTGTCCGCTATGTCGAAAAGCTCCTCGCGTATGATGTGGATTACGGAGAAGCACAGATGGCGGGGGAGAATGAGAATACCGTCCGGATTATGAGTATTCACAAATCCAAGGGCCTGGAGTTTCCGATTGTGATCGCGGCGGGGCTTGGCAAGATGTTTAATCACAGTGACGCCAGAGCGAAGGTGGTTCTGCATTCGGAGTTCGGAATCGGTCCGGATTCCATTGATCCCGTGCTCCGGGTGAAGTCTCCGACCCTGTTAAAGAAGGTGATCCAGAGACAGAT
>CALWGS010000070.1 GCA_944380155.1 uncultured Lachnospiraceae bacterium | reverse complement strand
GGATAAGAGCGCGGAGCTCGATACTTATCTGGCCCAGATTGGAGTGTCGGAGGAGATGCTCTTTGATTACGCGGATCAGATCCAGGCGCAGGAGATGACGATTGCGGATCTGGAGGGCAAGCAGGAGGAATGGCTTGCGGAGCAGGAGAGGCTTGCAAGGGAGGCCGAGGAGAGAAGGAAGGCCGAGGAGGCCGCCAGACTGGCCGCGGAACAGGCCGCACAGCAGGCTGCACAGAACGGCGGGAATACCACGGGGAGTACCGGCGGGAATACGACGGCAACGGGTGTGACCAGCAATGCGTCGGCGCTTTCGGATATTATCTGGCCCCTGCCAGGGAGAACTAACGTAGTTTCCTTCTTCGGGCCGCGAATTGCTCCGACAGCGGGAGCAAGTACCTATCATAAGGGGATCGATATTGACGGGGATACGGGGGATGAGATCATCGCAGCCCTCTCCGGAACGGTCGTGATCTCGAAGTACAGCGTGTCAAGCGGGAATTATATTACGATTGACCACGGAAACGGCGTGAAGACCTCATATCTGCACTGCTCTAAGCTCCTGGTCTCAGTCGGTGATACGGTGCAGCAGGGAGAGGTCATCGGACTGGTAGGTTCTACGGGAATCTCAACCGGTCCTCACCTGCATTTCAGCCTGATTCTGGACGGGACGAATGTGGATCCTCTGGATTATGTCAGCCCGTAGAGAAGGCGCATGGCGGACATGGTATAATCCGGATAGGCAGGAAATAAACTGGTAATACTGTTGAGTAGAAAGAAGGAGTCAGCAAATGAAGAATAAGTTTTGGACAGGATTTGCAGGGGGGCTGACGGGCGGGGTCGTATTATTTGCGATTGTATTTGCGTTGTATGTGCTGGCAGAGGACGGAGACGGGACGCTTGAGGGGCAGCAGAGCGCGCAGGCTTCGGCGTCCGGATCGGAGATTCTTTCAGACAGTGATTTTCAGCAGAAGGTAACGAAGCTGGAGGATCTGATTGACAGCTATTATATCGAAGATGTAACGACGGAGGATCTCGAAGAGGGAATCTATGACGGGCTTCTGGCGGCACTTGGAGATCCGTATTCCTGTTATTATACGCAGGAGGAGTATGAGGCTCTGATGGAATCCTCAAGCGGGATCTATTACGGAATCGGGGCGACCGTGCAGCAGGATATCCGGACGGGAGTGATTACGATTGTGAAGCCCTTCGTAGACTGTCCGGCTTATAACGCGGGACTTCTGCCCGGCGATATTCTGTACAGCGTCAACGGAAATGCAGTAACCGGAAGGGATTTGACCGAGGTTGTGGGCGAGATGAAGGGCGAGAGGGGAACCTTTGTGACAATCGAGGTGATTCGCGAGGGAGCCGACGATGTTTTGAGCTTCGATGTGGAGCGGGATGAGATTGAGGTGCCGACCATCGAGTACAGTATGCTTGAGGATCAGATTGGATATATTTACGTGATGGAATTCGACGAGGTGACGGATCAGCAGTTCCGGGACGCGCTGGATGCGCTGGAGGAAGAGGGGATGCAGGGCCTTGTGATTGATATCCGGGATAATCCGGGAGGACTTCTTGAGACGGTGGTGTCGATGCTGGACCGGATGCTGCCGGAGGGACTGATTGTGTATACGGAGGATAAGTACGGACAGAGAGTGGAGAAAATGTCTACGGCGGAGGAATCCTTCAATCTGCCGCTTGCCGTTCTGATTAACGGCAACAGCGCAAGTGCCTCCGAGATCTTTGCCGGAGCAATTCAGGATTACGGAATCGGAACGATTGTGGGAACGACGAGCTATGGCAAGGGAATTGTCCAGTCCGTCATCCCGATGTATGATGAATCCGCAGTGAAGCTGACGGTATCCCGTTACTATACTCCCAATGGGGTATGTATTCACGGAACGGGAATCACGCCGGATGTGGAGGTAGAGCTTGCGGAGGAAGTAAGAAATCTGGTGGTTATTCCCCAGGAGGATGATAATCAGCTGCAGGAGGCCATTGAGACGGTCAGGGAGCAGATATCGGCCAGGTAAGACAGGATGGGAAATGATATGGGCCGTCGGTTAATCGATTGTCAATTGCTATCATTAACCGACGGCCTTATATTGCGTTTTTTCTGAAAGATTGGATTGCTTTTTAAAATAAGATGTGATAATATATCTACTCAAGGCGGACAAGTGTATGTTAAGGGAACACAGCCAATCCAATACAGGAGGAATGCAGGGCATGGACGACGATATGTATTACATTGTCAAGAAGAAAGCGGTGCCCGAGGCGCTTTTGAAAGTGGTTGAAGCAAAGCGGCTGCTGGAATCGGAGCGCGTGATGACGGTTCAGGAGGCAACGGAGGTTGTCGGGATCAGCAGAAGTTCATTCTATAAGTACAAGGATGATATCTTTCCCTTTTATGAAAGCAACCGCGGGCGGACCATTACGGTGATGGTACAGCTTGACGATAAGCCGGGACTGCTCTCGGCGGTGCTTGGACAGGTCGCGGAGTGCGGAGCGAATATCCTGACAATTAATCAGACCATACCGATTGGCGGAATCGCATCGCTGACTCTGGCAATGGAGATTCTTCCGCAGACGGCCCCGGTTTCGCAGATGCTCCGGCAGATAGAGGAGCTGCCGGGGATCCATAATTTGAAGATACTGGGAAGAGAATGAAGGTACAGGAGGAGAGATTGATGAAAGCGGCAATATTAGGATACGGTACAGTCGGCTCGGGTGTTTATGAGGTGCTTCAGAAGAACGCAGATGTCATAGAGGCCAGGAGCGGGGAGAGAATCGATGTGAAATATGTACTGGATCTTCGGGAGTTCCCGGGAGATCCGGCGGCGGATGTCCTGGTCCATGATTACGAATGCGTTGTGAACGACCCGGAGGTTCGGATTGTGATTGAGACCATGGGAGGCGTGAAGCCGGCGTATGAGTTCGTAAGAAGAGCGTTGGAGAAGGGCAAGCATGTCTGCACCTCCAATAAGGAGCTGGTCGCCGAATACGGCTCGGAGCTTCTTCTGCTTGCGAAGGAGCGGAAGGTGAACTTCTATTTTGAGGCAAGCGTGGGGGGCGGGATTCCGATTATCCGTCCGTTATGCGAATGCCTTACGGCGGACCGGATCCTTGAGATCTCTGGGATCCTGAACGGGACAACGAACTACATTCTGACCAGAATGTATAACGAGGGAGCGGATTTTAACCGTGTTCTGAAGGAGGCGCAGGGGTGCGGTTACGCGGAGAGGAATCCGGCGGCCGATATCGAAGGGTTTGACGCCGGAAGGAAGCTTGCGATTCTGGCCTCGATTGTAACGGGGAGGAGAGTGGAGTTCGGAGACGTTGTGACGGAAGGAATCACCGGGATTACGGCGGAGGATATCCGGTACGCCAGGGCGATGCAGGCGAAGATTAAGCTGATAGCTTCCGCTGTGTGGGAGGGAGAGAGCTTCTATGCTCTGGTTGCGCCCCGCATGGTCGCCGCGGGCCACCCGCTGTACGCGGTTGACGATGTTGTGAATGCCGTCATGGTCAGGGGGAATATGCTTGGAAACGTGCTGTTTTCCGGAAGGGGCGCGGGAAAGCTGCCGACTGCGAGCGCGGTGGTGTCCGATGTGATCCAGGCTGCCAGGCACGCGGATGAGAATACGGGATTATACTGGTCCGGAACAAGAATTGTGCCCGAATCGATCCGGAGTATGCAGAGCCGTTATTTTGTAAGGACGGATGCGAAGAACCGGCAGCAGGCGGAGCTGCTCTTTCCGGGACTTGAGCAGATAGACGCAGGAATGGAGGAAGAATTCGCGTTTCTGACCGGCCGGATGACGGAAGGGGAGTTCGCGGAGAGAGTAGAGGAGCTGGACAGAATCTATGCAGGGTTCCGCTTCGAGTCCTGAGGGAGTCGCGGCAGGCCGTGCCCGGGAACCCGAGAGAATCCGCGGCGGGCGATGCTTTGAATCCCCGGCGGGTTCTGTCAGGAATCCTGGTGGAGGAGGAACGGGAATGTTTTGAATTCAAATGATACCGGGAAGGCAAATTGTGAGGGGAAAGGGGAGAGCATTGCACAGGTTCTACTTGACGAAGGCTGTGATTTCGTGTACATTCATGTATACGAAGGAACGCAGGATTACGGTTCTATTCAGGAAGAAGAAGCGGCTGGAAACGGGGAATGTCGCAAAACAATCATCGGGATTGGATTTTGCAGCATTCTCTTTTTTGCCGCTTAATAATAAATATTCAGGAGGCAGCCATGCTTGTTGTAAAGAAGTTCGGCGGCACATCGGTCGCCGATAAGGAGAGAATCTTTAATGTTGCCCGAAGATGTATGGAAGAATACAAGAAGGGTAATGATGTCGTCGTTGTTCTGTCCGCGATGGGGAAGCAGACCGATGTACTGCTTGCTCAGGCCAGGGAGATCAACCCGAACCCGCCCAAGAGGGAAGTTGATATGCTGCTGACGACAGGGGAGCAGATTTCCGTGGCTCTGATGGCCATGGCGCTTGATTCGCTCGGGGTTCCCGCGGTATCGCTGAATGCGTTCCAGGTGCCGATGCGCACAACATCCAATTACGGGAACGCGCGGCTGAAGGATATCTCGACGGAACGAATCCGCAATGAGCTGGAATCGCGCAGAATTGTTCTGATCACCGGGTTCCAGGGCGTCAATAAATTTGACGACTATACAACGCTTGGCCGGGGCGGATCGGATACGACCGCGGTGGCTCTGGCCGCGGCGCTTCATGCGGATATTTGTGAAATCTATACGGATGTGGACGGAATCTTCACGGCGGATCCGAGAATTGTGAAGACAGCCAGGAAGCTTTCGGAGATTACTTATGATGAGATGCTGGATCTGGCCTCTCTGGGAGCAGGCGTGCTGCATAACCGTTCTGTGGAGATGGCGAAGAAATACGGAGTGAAATTAGTGGTCCGTTCCAGTCTGAATACGAAGGAAGGAACTTTGGTGAAGGAGGACGTTACGGTGGAGCAGATGCTCATTACAGGAGTTGCGTGCGATAAGAATACGGCCCGTATTGCGGTGATTGGTCTGGAGGACAGGCCGGGCGTTGCGTTCAAGTTATTTAATCATCTGGCAAGACACAACATCAATGTGGATATCATCCTGCAGTCCGTGGGACGCGAGGGGACGAAGGATATCTCCTTCACCGTTGCGGAGGATGAGGTAGATGAGGCAGTTGCGATCTTAAACCGCCACAGGGCAACCAGTGTGAAGTGCGAGGAGATTAATGTCGATCGCCATGTGGCGAAGGTGTCCATTGTCGGAGCGGGCATGATGTCGAATCCCGGCGTTGCTGCCAAGATGTTCGAGGCACTTGCGGATGTGGGCGTGAATATTAAGATGATTTCGACTTCGGAGATCCGTGTTACGGTTCTTGTGGACGAGTCAAGCGTAGAGCGCGCCATGAACGCGGTGCATGATAAGTTCGCGCTGGGCGTGACGGGCTGAGAGCAGTGAACGGGAATGGGGAATGACATGGAGAATTATTCACAGGAAATATTAAAGAGACGGACCTTCGCGATTATATCCCATCCGGATGCCGGCAAGACGACTCTAACGGAGAAGCTGCTGCTGTACGGGGGCGCCATTAACCTGGCGGGCTCGGTGAAGGGAAGGAAGACAGCCAGGCACGCGGTGTCGGACTGGATGGAAATTGAGAAGGAACGTGGAATCTCGGTGACGTCCTCGGTCATGCAGTTCAATTACGGCGGTTATTGCATCAATATTCTGGACACGCCCGGGCATCAGGATTTCTCGGAGGATACCTACAGGACGCTCATGGCGGCGGATTCCGCGGTGATGGTGATTGACGCGTCGAAGGGTGTTGAGCCTCAGACCATTAAGCTGTTCAAGGTGTGCGTAATGCGGCATATCCCGATTTTTACGTTTATTAATAAGCTGGATCGGGAGGCGAAGGATACGTTCGAGCTGATGTCGGATATTGAGACTGTGCTTGGCATTGAGACCTGCCCCATGAACTGGCCGATTGGATCCGGCAAGAACTTCCACGGAGTCTATGATCGGAGTACCCGGGTGATCAGCCGTTTCTTCGCTGCCGATAACGGACAGCATGAGATTGAGTCCGTGGATGTGCCGCTTGGGGATTCGAGGCTGGATGAGGTGATCGGGAGAGAGAATCACAGGATTCTGGAAGAGGAGATTGAGCTTCTGGACGGGGCAAGCGCGGAGCTTGATATGGAGCTGGTGCAGAAGGGAGAGCTGACGCCGGTGTTCTTCGGATCGGCGCTGACGAATTTCGGAGTGCAGACCTTCCTGGAGCATTTCCTGAAGATGACCAATCCGCCCAGGCCGAGAATGTCGGATGCCGGGGTGATTGATCCGGTGAATCATGAGTTCTCCGCGTTTGTATTCAAGATTCAGGCTAATATGAATAAGGCGCATCGCGACAGGATTGCGTTCATGCGGATCTGCTCCGGAAGATTCGAGGCGGGCATGGAGGTGTTCCATGTGCAGGGCGGGAAGAAGATCCGCCTCTCTCAGCCGCAGCAGTTAATGGCGCAGGAGAGGAAGATTGTAGAGGAAGCCTATGCGGGTGATATTATCGGCGTCTTCGATCCGGGAATTTTCTCGATTGGAGATACGCTGTGCATGCCGCCGGAGAAGTTCCGATATGAAGGAATCCCGACCTTCGCGCCGGAGCATTTCGCCAGAGTCAGACAGGTGGACACCATGAAGCGCAAGCAGTTCATCAAGGGAATCTCGCAGATTGCGCAGGAGGGCGCAATTCAGATTTTCCAGGAATATAACACGGGTATGGAGGAGATCATCGTGGGCGTGGTCGGCGTACGTCAGTTCGATGTGCTGGAGTTCCGGCTGGAGTCGGAGTACGGCGTGGAGATTCGGATGGATACGCTGCCGTATGAGCATATCCGCTGGATTACCTCTAAGAATGTGGATCCGGCGAAGCTGTCGGTGACTTCGGATACCAAGAGAATCAAGGATCTGAGGGAGAATCCCCTGTTGTTGTTCGTTCACCCCTGGAGCGTGAAGACGGTACTGGAGAGGAATCCGGGACTGGAGCTGTCGGAATTCGGGCGTTCCTAGAAGCGCGGCGGAAGCTTGACGCGGATCGGCCGGATGGGATCCGGTGTCGAATCAGGATATGGAGATAAGAGGACGGAGTCATTCCGGGCGGATCACGGCCCGGAATGGCTCCGTCCTTCTGCGCGGCGGCCGGAACGGGGGCAGGGACTGTCTCGTCTAATGAATGGGGGAGGTACGGACATAAGATTGTCCGCTTTACAAACATTTTTGAGTACGCTATACTGTAGTTATTGTGTTATCTATTATGGGATACGGGGGAAGGCAGGAATGGAAGACTCGATGAGGCCCGGGATTCCTTCCGCCGAAGCGTTCCGGGATTTGGAGGATCTGATGCGCAGGTACGGGGATGATGTGCTGCGGACGGCCTATTGGTATGTACGGGACATCCATACCGCGGAGGATATCTTTCAGGATGTGTTCCTGAAGGTCAGTCAGAAGCTTGATACCTTCCGCGGGGATTCGGGAATTCGGACATGGCTGATTCGGATCACCATCAATACCTGCAAGGATTTCTTAAAGAGCGCGTGGAATTCGAAGGTGGTTCCCTTGGCAGAAGAGACGGAGCGGAGGCTTGGCGGCGAGGATGATTTTGAGGAGATTGAACGGCAGGATACGAGCCGGTGTGTGAAGGAAGCGGTGATGCGGCTTCCGGTGAAATACCGGGAGGTTGTGATCTGTGTCTATTATCAGGAGATGTCCGTTTCGCAGACCGCGGAATTGCTGGGACTTGCAGAGGGGACGGTAAAGAGCCGCCTGGCAAGAGGGCGGGAGAGGCTGAAGAAATTGCTGGAAGGGAGGGTGTAGGATGCACGGGAACGGCAGAAGGAAGGGCGGGATAACGGATGCTGAGTTAGATGAGATGCTGTGTGTGGATCGGAAGTTCTCTGCGGCAAATGAGATCCGCGTATCGGAGGATTTGATGCAAAGGACGCTTGCGGCGGCAGGAGCGGGAAGGATGCCGCGGACGCCCTGCCGGAAAGAGGATTTGGAGGCGGATATCAGCCGGGCAGAGAGGATCCGGCGCACAAGACGCATGGCCGGGGCGGCCGCGGCGGTTCTGATGCTTGCGGGGGCAGGAGCGGGTTACGGACTTCTGCTGTCGGGCAGAGGGGCGGATAACAGCACGAGCGAGACTGTGCGGGATACGGCGGCTGCGACGGAGGAGGAAAGAGCGGAGCAGGAGCTTGGCCCGGACGGCGCGGGGGAACCGGAGACCGTGACGGAGACCGCGGCGGCTTCGGGATCCTTTGGACTGGCTGAGGCGGCGGACTGGCTGAGACAGGCAAAGGATGTCTATGCGGCACTGCCGGACGGCGGGGACGGGATTTTGCTGAGTGAGAATCAGGTTCTCTCTCTGTCCGAGGCGCTTGATGCGCAGCGAGTCGGAGAGCTTGAGCGGTATGAGGAAGAGACGGCATATGTCATTACTGCCGTGTCCGGGACAGGGAAGATGACCCTGAGAATCGGAACCGGGGAAGAGACATCCGTAACGGATGCACAGGGGGAGGAAACCTGCTTCCGGATGGAGAATGGGAAGGAGCTCTTGGAGCTTTTGGATTCTTTCCTGCGGCAGGCAGGAGAATAAGAGAAATCAGAAAGGACAGGAAGCAATGGATATAAGTATATTTGAAGCAGTCGGACCTCTTATGATCGGGCCGTCGAGTTCTCATACGGCGGGCGCGGCGAGACTTGGGCGGGCAGCCGCCGCCATTGTGACGGAGCCGTTCACCCGTGTGTCCTTTGGTTTGTACGGGTCGTTTGCGAAGACCTACAAGGGACACGGGACGGATATTGCGCTGGTAGCCGGAGTGCTGGGAATGGAAGAGGATGAGGAGGAGTTAAGGCACGCATTTAAGATAGCGAAGGAGAGAGGACTGGCCTTCGATTTCTATCAGGCGGATCTGGAGGGAATGCATGAGAATTCGGTTCGGATTACATTCTATACAGAATCGGGCAGGGAGAGAGAGATTCTTGGCTCTTCGCTTGGCGGAGGACAGATTCTGATCTGCGGGATAGACGGGTTTCCGGTGGAGATGAGGCTGAATACGAATACGCTCTTCGTTCTTCAGGAGGACAGGAAGGGCGTGATCTACCGGATTACAAGGATTCTGGCCAGGAACGAGATTAATATCGGAACCATGACCGTAACCAGAGAGGAAAAGGGAGCCAGGGCCTGCTGCGTGATTGAGACGGATTCTCTGATCGGAGAAGATGTTATGGATGCGATCCGCGGCGTAGAGTATGTTCATCAGGCACAGGCCATCAAAATAGATTAACGGAAGGGAAAGCTATGTATCGTAATATGAAGGAGATGGCGGATCTTGCGATTGAGAAGGGCGTGCCGCTGTCGGATATTATTCTGGAGAATGAAATGGGGCGCTTCGGAACCTCAAGAAAGGAGATCTACGAGAAGTTAAGGGAGCGCTATCAGGTGATGGAACGGGCGGCCGCTAAGGCGCTTGAGTCGCCCCTGCCCACGGTGGGCGGGCTGATTACGGGGAACAGCCGGACGCAGTATCAGTATGCCGCAGGCGGAGGGAAGACGGTGTGCGGGAGCTTCCTGAATCTGGTTATGGCAAGAGCTTTATCCTGCAGCGAGGTGAATGCTTCGATGGGGCGTATCTGTGCGGCTCCGACCGCGGGAGCCTGCGGGATTGTTCCGGCTGTTCTTGTTTCTTATGTGGAGGAGCACGGGCTGTCGGAAGAAGAGGCACTGAACGGACTGATGACGGCCTCCGGAGTGGGAGCGGTGATTATGAAGAACGCGACGGTGGCGGGCGCCGAAGGGGGCTGCCAGGCCGAATGCGGCGTCGCGGCGGCCATGGCGGCTGCGGCGGTGGTACAGCTTGCGGGCGGGGGTCCGGAGGTATCACTGCATGCGATCTGCTTTGCTTTGATGAACTGCATGGGACTGGTGTGTGATCCGGTTGCGGGGCTGGTGCAGATTCCGTGCGCCCAGAGGAACGCTTCCCAGGCGGTGAACGCCCTGCTTAGCGCGGATCTGGCGCTTGCGGGGATGAAGAGCTGGATTCCGGCGGATGAGGTCATCGATGCCATGTACCGCGTCGGAAGGCAGCTTCCGCTCCAGCTTCGGGAGACGGCCCTCGGCGGAATTGCCGCTACCCGTTCGGGAAAAGAGATTACGAGGAGGATCTTCGGATCCCATGAGGAATAAATGACTCAGGGGATGCAATAATATGCCCCTGTTATGCATTATAATAGTGAAAGGACAAATGAGCTATGCTGTTGATTAGTGTGGCTATGGCGCTTGAGGGATCGGCGCTGCGCAGAAGGAAGGAGCTGGATATGGATGAAGAGCTTCTTCTTCGGACCGGCAGGGGAGATTCGGAGGCGCTTGCCGAGCTGGTGCGGACAACAGGCAAGGCCGTCTACGCGTATATCCTCTCGATTGTCAGGAATCCGGAGGATGCGGACGATATTTATCAGGATACCTTCCTGAAGGTACGCACGGCGGCCGCCGAGTATAAGCCGCAGGGAAAGCCTATGGCGTGGATCTTTACGATTGCCAGGAATTACTGCATGATGCACTACAGGAAGGAGCAGAAAAAAGCAGAACTAGGTTTTGAGGAATTGGAGAATATGCCGGCGCTGTCCAAAATCGAGAAGAAAGAGGAGCGGATGGTTCTTGAGGCAGCGCTTGGAATCCTGACAGAGGAGGAGCGGCAGATTGTGATTCTGCATGCGGTGACAGGAATGAAGCACCGGGAGATTGCCAGGATGCTTTCCATGCCCTTGTCTACCGTGCTGTCCAAGTACAGACGTTCGTTGACGAAACTGAAAGCCCATCTGGAAGGAGGCGGCGAGTCATGACAGTGAAATATGATGAGAAATTAATACTGGACAGCCTGGATCATGCAGTGGAAGCGCTGGTGCCGGATATTTCAGAAGCGCTGTCCGCTCCCGTATCCGGGGAAGAGGCTGCCGCCCGGGAGACATTCCCCGTGGTACTGGAAGAGAAGAGAAAACGGAGAAAGACGGGAAGGCGCATTATGGCCGGATTGATGACGGCGGCTGCCGCCTGCCTGATCCTTGTCGCCGGCCTGTCGTATCGCGCGCTCTATGCGGTGGATTCGATTATCGGAATTGATATCAACCCGAGCATTGAGATTACGACCAACCGTTCCGATCGAGTGTTGGAGGTAAGAGCCCTGAATCCGGAAGCGGAAGTTGTAATCGGAACCATGGATTTCAGAAATGTGGACTATGAGATTGTGATTAATGCTCTTATCGGTTCTCTTGTAAGAAATGGCTATTTCGCGGAGGCGACGAATTATATTCTTGTGTCGGTGGAGAATGACGACGCAGCCAAGGCGGAGCAGATGCGGGCCGTGATTACGGAGGATATTAACAGCGCGCTTGCGGCAGAGCAGAGGGATGCGATTGTGATGAATCCGGTGCTTGATCAGACGAACACGGAGCAGGCGGAGGAGATTTCATCTACATACGGAATCTCGAGAGGCATGGCCGCGTTCCTTGAGAAGCTGGTGGAGGTCAGGCCGGATCTCTCTTATGATGAGCTGGCGGCAATGTCGCTGGGAGAGCTGGTTGATTTCGCCAGGGAGAATTCCATTAATCTGGAGGCAGTCCTTGAATATATGGAAGAGGACGAGCTGGATCGGGAGGATCTGAACGAGCCGATGGATCAGGATGATGTAGAGGACGTTAAGGAGGATCTCGAAGAGCTGATATCCGGAGAAGAGAGCACGAACGGGGACGACCGGGACGATGATGATCCCTATGGGGATGATCGCTACGACGACGATGATGACGATGATGATCCGTATGGGGATGATCGCTACGACGACGATGACGACGGTTCGGATCCGTATGGGGATGATCGTTACGACGACGATGATGACGATGATGATCCGTACGGGGATGATCGTTATGACGACGATGATGACGATGATGATCCGTATGGGGATGATCGTTATGACGACGATGATGACGATGACGATCCATACGGGGATGATCGTTATAACGATGATGACGACGATGACGATGATGATGACGACGATGATGATGATGATGATGACGACGATGATGATTGACAGAATGTGAACAGAATGTGGAAGGATGCAGACGGACGGGCGCACTGCATCCTTCCGTGCTGTAATGGGGAAAAATACGGGGAAACACTGGATCTTTTGAGTACTTTGATCTATAATAGGCACATCTAGCTTGACATAAGAAAGAATAAATCTACAAGGGGGACCTCATAGAGATGTTTGAAATTTTAAAGAAAGAGGAACTGGCAGCGAATATTTTTCTGATGGATGTAAAAGCGCCCAGAATAGCGAAGTCCGGTTATCCGGGGCAGTTTGTTATTGTGAAGATAGATGAAAAGGGCGAGCGGATTCCGTTGACAATCTGCGACTATGACAGGGAAGCCGGGACTGTAACGATTGTGTTCCAGTCGGTGGGAGCCTCCACGAAGATGATGGCTGAGCTTGAGGCGGGAGATTATTTCCGGGATGTTGTCGGGCCGCTTGGCAAGCCGTCCGAGCTGATCGGACTCACACCCGAAGAGCTTCGCGCGAAGAAGCTGCTGTTCATCGGGGGAGGGGTCGGAACCGCGCCGGTCTACCCTCAGGTGAAGTGGATGAAGGAGCATGGTGTGGATGTGGACTGTATCATTGGAGCCAGGAGTCGGAATTTGATTATCCTGGAGGACGCCATGAGAGAAGCAGCTGCCAATGTGTATGTGACCACCGATGACGGTTCCTATGGATTTCACGGCAATGTCAATGACTGCCTGAAGGATCTGATTCGGAACCAGGGGAAGGAGTACGGCCAGATTGTAGCGATCGGACCGGTGATTATGATGAAGTTTGTCTGCCTTCTGACAAAGGAACTGGGGATTCCGACGATTGTCAGCATGAATCCGATTATGGTGGACGGCACGGGAATGTGCGGCGCCTGCAGGCTTTCGGTAGGGGGTCAGGTCAGGTTCGCCTGCGTGGACGGTCCGGAGTTCGATGGGCATCTGGTGAATTTTGACGAGGCGATGAAGCGTCAGCAGATGTACAAGACAGAGGAAGGGCGTGCGCAGTTAAGAGAGATTGAAGGAGAGACCCATCACGGCGGCTGCGGGTTCTGCGGCTGAGACAGGAGGATTACATATGGAGATCGATGTACTGAAGAGAGTTCCGGTCAGGGAGCAGGATCCGGAAGTAAGAGCGAAAAATTTTGAAGAGGTATGCTACGGCTACAATAAGGAAGAGGCTATGGCAGAGGCATCCAGGTGCCTGAAGTGCAAGAACCCCCGGTGCGTAACCGGCTGTCCGGTTATGATCGATATTCCGGGATTCATCAAAGAGATTCAGGAAGGGAATATAGAACAGGCTTACCGGGTCATCAGTAATTATTCATCCCTGCCTGCGGTATGCGGACGCGTCTGTCCGCAGGAGAGCCAGTGTGAAGCAAAGTGTGTCAGAGGAATTAAGGGAGAGCCGGTCTCGATTGGCAAGCTTGAGAGATTCGCGGCAGATACGGCAATCGAATCCGGAGTCCGCCCCGTCCCGCCCGCCCAGAGAAAGGGGAAGAAGGTAGCCGTGATTGGATCCGGTCCGGCCGGACTGACCTGCGCGGGGGATCTGGCCAGAATGGGATATGATGTTCATGTCTTTGAAGCGCTCCATGAGCCGGGAGGCGTTCTGGTATACGGAATTCCGGAATTCCGTCTCCCCAAGGAGAAGGTGGTCAGGCATGAGATTGAGAATGTCAAGGCGTTGGGCGTTACGATTGAGACGAATGTTGTAGTCGGCAAGTCGGTCACAGTGGATGAGCTGATGGAGGAAGAAGGCTTTGATGCCGTATTCATCGGTTCGGGGGCCGGTCTGCCCAGATTCATGGGAATTCCGGGAGAGAATGCGAACGGTGTATTCTCGGCAAATGAGTACCTGACAAGAAGCAATCTGATGAAGGCATTTGATGAGAGCTATGACACTCCGATTGCGGCCGGGAAGAAGGTGGCGGTCGTCGGAGGAGGCAATGTGGCGATGGATGCCGCCAGAACGGCGCTTCGCCTGGGAGCCGAGGTCTATATCGTGTACCGCCGCAGCGAGAAGGAGCTGCCCGCCAGAGCGGAGGAGGTTCATCACGCGAAGGAGGAAGGCATTATCTTCAAGCTTCTGACGAATCCGAAGCAGGTTCTTGTAGACGAGAGAGGCTGGGTCAAGGGAATTGAATGCATCGGGATGGAGCTTGGCGAGCCCGATGCATCCGGAAGAAGGAGGCCGGTTGAAAAACCGGGTTCGGAATTCGTGCTGGATGTGGATACGGTGATCATGGCACTCGGAACCAGTCCCAACCCCTTAATTTCCTCTACAACGAAGGGGCTTGAGGTCAACAGCCACAAGTGCATTGTGGCAGAGGAAGAATTCGGCCGGACTACGAAGGAAGGTGTGTTCGCCGGAGGGGATGCCGTAACGGGAGCCGCCACAGTCATTCTCGCCATGGGCGCAGGTAAGGCGGCGGCCAAAGGCATTGACAATTACTTAAGCGGAAAAGAACAGTAACAATCATGGGATGCGGCAGAAGCAGGATTACAGCCTGTCACTTCTGCTGTATCCTCTTTTTGTGCGGGTGATACAGGAGCCGGGGGAAAAGAGGCCCCGGATCGTCATTATTTCCCGCTTCCTTATGAAAATTCTTGTAAAATTTCAAAAATATGCTATAATAATTACGTTCCACAGGAACAAAATTCAGCAGAAGCATGATGTCAAAGTGATGTACAGCAGGTTGAATGCAGACAGGAGATCGTATGAGAAGGAAACAGGGCAAGACGATAATCGGACTGGCTGCCGGTGGGTGGCTGCTTACAACTTCATATTGTGCTGCGGCGCAGGTGGTGGAAGGCGACGGTGCGGACGGATTTTTGATCGGCAGGGAAGAGGGGTATCTCCTGATTGGTTCGATTGTGCTGCTGATTGTACTGTTCGTCATAACCTTCATCCATATGCGTAAGTTTAACAAAAGTGAAAAGGCCCTGTTAGCGGGCAGGAGCAAGCTGAGTGAGGATTATTCGAAGCTGGAGGCGGATTACAGGCGGCTGTCTGAGGAGAAGGCTTCGCTTGAGAGCCAGTATCAGGAAGTGAAGAAAGAGCGTGATAAGGCAGAGAAGCTGGCTTACACGGATTATCTGACCTCCCTGCCGAACGAGGCGAATTTTATCAGGATTCTTGACAGTGTCATCCTGACCCTGCGCAGCGGAGAGCTGATTGCGGTGGTGATGGCGGAAATCAGCAACTTTCAGGAGATTTGTGACAGATCGGGATATAAGTGCGGTGATGAGCTGCTGATCGATGCGGCGCACCGGATCATGCAGGCCCTTGACGGGAATGACGCACTGGCCAGAGGAAGCGGGAGCCGCTTCCTGATCTTAACTCAGAATATCGAGAACACGTCCGGATTCGAGGATAAGCTGAAGAAGATTCAGAAGGTGTTCAGTTATCCGGTCGTTCTTTCAACAAGCGAATGCTTTGTGAATCTGAATATCGGAATTACCCTGGTACCCAAGGACGGGAAGTCCTCACAGACCCTGCTGAAGAATGCGGAGACTGCGCTGTACGAAGCGGGAAGACGGGGTGAGAATCAATACGTCTATTTTAACGAGTCGTTGACTCAGGAGCAGCTGGTCAAGCTGCAGATGCAGGCAGATCTTCGCGGTGCGATCGCCGGCCGGGAGTTCTCCGTCTACTACCAGCCGGTTGTGGATCTGCATACCCATAAGATTGTGGGAGCGGAGGCGCTGGTGCGGTGGAAGCATCCGAAGCAGGGCATCCTGCTTCCTGCAGATTTTCTCCCGTTAGCCGAGCAGAGCGGGATGATTGTGGAGCTTGGCAGGATGGTGCTGTCAGCGGTGTGCAAAGAATGGAAGAGTTACATCGAAGGGAACAGGGAATTTAAGATTGCCGTGAATATTTCATCCAGGCAGCTCAGGGATGATGAGTTCATCGGGATGGTGGAAGAGGTTTTGGGGGCGGAAGAGTTCCCGGCAGGGTGCCTTCAGTTCGATATCGAGGAGATTACGCGTATGGAGGATCGGGAGGTTGTTCTGGATACGGTTCTCTCCCTGAAGGAACTCGGGATCAGCATCTGTTTTGATAATTTCGGGAAAGGATTCTCGTCTCTGAACCAGCTTTTAAAGATTCCGTTCGATTCCCTCAAGGTGAATAATATCTTATTGGACAGTGTATTCGAGAACAGCTTCTCTGCCGATGTGATCGGGAATCTGGTTGAGCTGGCACACAGTCTCAAGCTGACCGTGATTGCCGAGAAGGTGGAGTTCACGGAGCAGGAGGAGGTCCTTGTGGGGGCGGGGTTTGACTGTGCTCAGGGATATCTGTACGGACATCCCCTGCCGTTTCAGGAGATTGAACAGTTCTTATAGGGCAGCAGACCGCACGGATTTCGGTGCTGCCCCGTAAGAACGGGATCATTTTTTTTAAAATTCTACTTTACAAACCGGTGGAATTCATATATAATATAGTTCATGCATCTGTAGCTCAGTGGATAGAGCAGTGGCTTCCGAAGCCATGTGTCAGGGGTTCGAGTCCCTCCAGGTGCATTTTTATTTTGTCTGGGAAGGCGGGAAGTCCGGATGGCAAGGAGTCCCGCCTTCTCCGGTAAAATCGGGGACTTCCTCTTTTTAAATATTACGAAATTATTAAAAATATTACAAGATTATAAGTTCCAACTTGATTTTTCTGATTGGATTTGTTATGATAGGTCACAGCAGGTAACAGGTTGGTTTTGGTTTTACGATAGTAAGGAGATATGCGGAATGAAGATAAAGTATACAAAGTGGATCGTAACATTATCGATGACGGCAATGGCTGTCGGGATGGCGGCCTTCTCGTTCGGTTCGCCGGATGTGAATCTTCCGGAGGCGTCACAGCAGGAGGAGGAGGCACTGATTTCGGATGAAGAGTTCGGAGTGGTGCAGAGATCCGGATTCTCGCTGCTGCCGCAGCTGAGCGCTTCCCTTGACAGCACGCCCTCCGTTGTGAGCGTGGAGCCGGAGTCTGTTACGGATCCGATTGATATGCCGCTTGAGACGGAAGGCCATGAGGAGATTGCCGGTTTGGTAGAGGGATATCTTTCAGCAAAGCTGACTTGTGATATGGACGAATTTGAGGAACTGGTTACGGATACTTCCTACATTGAGCTGGACAAGCTTCAGAGGAAGACGGAATACATTGAAGAATACGGCAGCATCGAGTGCTATGTCAAGCCGGCGCAGGGGGATGTGGATTACATTGTATATGTGTATCATGAGATGAAGATTACCAGTATTGATACCCTTGCTCCCGCATTGGATGAGATCTATGTCCGGTATGAGGAGGACGGGAGTCCTAAGGTGGTATTAGGAGAGATTTCTGACGATACACAGGCATATATCGAAGAAGCGCGGGCAACGGAAGAAGTGCAGAGCCTGATTAGCGAAGTCAGCAGCGGGCTGGAGTCTGCCCTGGAGGAAGACGAGGCGCTGTCCGAGTTCTACACGAAGCTGAGCTCTCCTGCCGCTCCCACGGAATAATCTGCGGACAGGGCAGTTACCGGAGCGTATTGGTATCCGGATCGTAATAATATACATGATCAGTGAGGACGTCCTCGGGTTTGAGCCGGGTAGAGTTAATCTCCCGGACAATCTCAGAGAGGGCGTCCTTTTCTTCCGCCAGCTCTTCGTCCGAGGGAAGCCCGGAGGAGTCTCTTGAGGGCGGAAGCAGAAGGAATTCGTGAATGCTGCTCGGAAGCAGATAGAAGCCTGATCCGGCGGTCTTCGCGAATTCTTTCAGAATATCGTCATACAGAATGCAGGAGGCGCCCTGAAGCCCGAAGGTGTTCGTAAGAACATACATGGGGGAGGAGGCCGCGTAGACCAGGATCTCCGACATGGGGAAGAGCCTCGGGGGCAGAAGGCGCGGCGTATTCTTCGCTGCGCAGTCATACAGTGTCTGAGGGGTGGCATTCCAGTAAGCCATATGCTCATTCGTAATCCGGACTGTTCCGATGCCCGTGTCATCTGCGGTAATCAGGCACTGAAACAGGATTGCAAGGTCCAGATATTCAAGATGCGGGGACTGGCTGAGAATTTCGCGGTTGGATTCCCGCGCGACCAGGCAGTAGATGATCCGATCCTGAATCTGTTCGAATTCGAATGAGAGATCCCCGGGCAGGCAGGTTGTCTTCAGAAAATTGCGATAGCCTGTAAGCAGATCGTCGATGACGGCCGCGAGCTCCTTCCCGTTGAGATATGCGTCGTATTCCCGGTTCAGATACAGATTGGGGCCCAGGGGACTGTCCGCCTGTCTGATGACAAGCCCGTCCAGACAGACAGAATTGTTCTTATAGACCTGAACCAGCGTGACCTCGCAGCCGCCGCCGAGCCGTTCGGTTATCCCGTGCCGGCATGCCTCCTTGAATTCATCATAGGAGAGCCTGTTAGTTACATTCGAAAGTTCCATTCCTACCTCCTTGAAAGATTGTAATCCATGCGTTGTGAATTTCGGTGCGACATTCGTGTTCGGAATTCCGGAAGTAAAAGTATCGCTTATAGACCGGAACCGTTAGATTTAAATTAGAATTAGTAACTGGGATCATTATAACAGAGGAAGCATCCCAAGGCAAGGAGTATTTTCACCCGAGAACAGGGAAAATAGAATCACAAATTTGTAGAAACCAACGAAATATTTTAAGGCATATGCTTACAATCGGAAAGCATATATGCTATAATAACTGGGATATTGGTCCAAAAGCAGAGAGAGAGTGAATCCGGCGGACACGTATTGTTTCTGCCGGGACGGGACTCCTGGGACGGATACAAAGGAAAGAGGGACGGATATGGCCGGAAGGAAGAAGGATGATATCAATGGCCGGGAAGCGGCTTTGGACACGGAAGGAATCCGACTGAATAAATATTTGGGAGACTCGGGACTGTGCTCGCGCAGAGAGGCGGATCGGCTGATTGCCGCAGGAAAGGTTTGGGTGAACGGGACTCCGGCCGGGGTTGGAAGCAGGATTTACCCGGGGGATCGGGTGGTCTGCGGGGAGAAAGAGATCACCAAAGAAGAGAAGCTGGTGCTGATTGCATTTCACAAGCCCAGAGGCATTGAATGCACGACCGATCGGCGGGTGAAGGAGAATGTGATTGATTATCTGAATTACGGTTCGAGGATCTTTCCGATCGGAAGACTCGACAAGGATTCCGAGGGGCTTCTCCTTATGACGAATGACGGGGATATTGTGAATAAGATTCTGCGGGCGAGGAATTATCACGAGAAAGAGTATCTGGTGACGGTGAACAAGCCGGTGACGCAGGAGTTCCTGAAGGGAATGTCGCGGGGAGTTCCGATTCTGGGGACCGTCACGCGTCCCTGCCGGACGGAGGCGGTTGATTCGAATACCTTCCGGATTATCCTGACGCAGGGACTGAACCGCCAGATCCGGCGGATGTGCGAATATTTCGGATACCGGGTACAGCGCCTTGTGCGCGTCAGGATTATGAATATATCACTGGGACATCTAAAGTGCGGCGGATGGCGCAATGTAACCGATCAGGAGCTTGCGCAGCTGAAGAAAATGCTGGAAGGCTCCGTCAAGACCGCTCCACCGGAGAAGGCGCCCGCAGACGGCACAATTTCTGCCGGGAGATCTTCGGTGGAGAAGATGCCCGCGAAGGGTTCTCAGGGAAAGGATAAACGAGCGGCGCATCCGGGAGAGCGAAGGGGAAGGCCGCGCAGATAGAAAGGAGAACGCATGGACGAGTTGCAAAGACAAAAGGAGCTGACAGGGCGGCTCAGTCTCGCCGCGAAGGCGTACTATCAGGAAGATCGGGAGATTATGAGTAATTTCGAATATGATGAGCTGTATGATGAGCTGGCCGCCCTGGAGAAGAAGACCGGCGTTGTATATGCGGGGAGTCCGACGATGCAGGTGGGTTATGAGGTCTTAAGCGAGCTGCCGAAGGAGAGGCATGAGATGCCGATGCTGTCCCTGGATAAGACCAAGGAGCCCGGGGCACTTGCCGCGTGGCTGAAGGATAAGGAAGGGCTTCTCTCCTGGAAGATGGACGGGCTTACGATTGTACTGACGTACCGGGGCGGGGAGCTGTTCAAGGCGGTCACCCGCGGGAACGGCGAAATCGGCGAGGTGATTACGAATAACGCGAGGGTATTCAGGAATATCCCGCTTACGATTCAATATTCGGGGGAGCTCATTCTAAGGGGTGAGGCGGTGATCCGGTATTCGGATTTCGAGGAGATTAATGCGAGAATCGAGGATGTGGATGCCAGATATAAGAACCCGAGAAATTTGTGCAGCGGGACGGTCAGACAGCTGAATAACCGGATCACGGCAGAGCGGAACGTGAATTTCTTCGCGTTCGCCCTGGTGACAAGAAGGAAGGAGGACGGCACGGAGGATACTGCGTTTCAGACACGGCTGGAGCAGATGGATTATCTCCGGAGTCTTGGATTTGAGACGGTAACGGAGCGTCTGGTGACACAGGAGACCGTAGAGGATGAGATTGCCTGGTTTGCCGGGCAGGTAGAGAAGAATGATTTTCCCTCGGACGGGCTGGTGTTGATCTACAATGATATCGCATACGGCGAGTCCCTTGGGCGGACTGCGAAGTTCCCGAGGGATTCCATCGCGTTCAAATGGGAGGATGAGGTCAGGGAGACCGTGCTGCGCAAGGTGGAATGGAGCGCTTCGAGGACCGGCCTGATTAATCCGATTGCGATTTTTGATCCGGTTGAGCTGGAGGGAACTACGGTCAGCCGGGCAAGCCTTCATAATATCAGTATTATGGAAGGGCTTGAACTGGGAATCGGGGATCGCATTGAGGTCTATAAGGCCAATATGATTATCCCCCAGATCGCGAGGAACCTGACCAGGAGCGGAGTGAAGGAGATTCCGCGGGAGTGCCCGGTCTGCGGCGGCAGGACCGAGATCCGCACGGATCATGATGTGAAGGTTTTGTATTGCACCAACGAGAAGTGTCTGGCGAAGAAGATCAAGCTCTTCACGCATTTTGTGGCCAGAGACGCCATGAATATTGAGGGATTATCCGAGGCCACGATTGAGAAGCTGATTGCGGAAGGCTTCATAAAGGAACTTGCCGATCTGTTTCATATCGAGCGTTTTCAGGATGCGATTATTGAGATGGAGGGTTTTGGAGAGCGTTCCTTTGCGAACCTGGCGGCGTCCGTCCGGAAGGCAAGAAGGACGACGCAGGCAAGGTTTTTATACAGTCTCGGCATCCCGAATATCGGCCTGTCCAATGCCAGGCTGATCTGCGGGCAGTTCCACAATGATTTTGACGCGATCCGGCACGCGGATACGGAGAGCCTGATTGAGATCCCGGGCGTCGGCGAGGTAATTGCCCGCGCGTTCGGGGAATATTTTGCCGATCCGGAGAACAACCGGATTGTGGATGATTTGCTGAAAGAAATTGAATTCGAGGAGGTTAAGGCCCCTGAGCCGGATACGCAGATCCTGTCCGGGAAGACCTTCGTGATTACAGGGTCTCTTTCCAGGTTTGCGAACCGCGACGCGCTGAAGGAGAAGATTGAGGAGCTTGGAGGGAAGGCGGCCGGTTCAGTGTCGGGAAAAACCAGCTATCTGATTAATAACGACAATCTGTCGAATTCCTCCAAGAACAAGAAGGCGAAGGAGCTGGGGATCCCGATTTTGACGGAAGAGGAATTCATTGCGATGATTGGAGGAAAGACAGATGCCGATTAAGGTACAGAGTGATTTACCGGCAAAGAAGATACTGGAAGAAGAAAATATTTTCATGATGGATGAGACGAGGGCGCTGCACCAGGACATCCGCCCTCTGCATATCGCGATCCTGAATCTGATGCCCCTGAAGGAGGATACGGAGGTCCAGCTCCTGCGAAGCCTTTCCAATACGCCGCTGCAGCTGGATGTAACCTTCCTGACAACCGGAAGCTATGTGGGACGGAATACGGCGTTAAGCCATCTCGAGCAGTTCTATCTGACTTATGAGGATGTGAAGGATCAGAGGTTTGACGGCCTGATTATTACAGGGGCTCCGGTGGAGCAGATGGAATTCGAGGAGGTGACCTACTGGAAGGAGCTGTGTGAAGTCATGGAGTGGTCGAAGACGCATGTGACCTCTACGCTTCATCTGTGCTGGGGAGCGCAGGCGGGGCTGTATTATCATTACGGGATCCGCAAGATCCCGCTGGAGAAGAAGATGTTCGGCATCTTCCCGCACCGCGTGCTGAAGAGGCGGGAGCCGTTTGTCAGAGGATTTGACGATATCTTCTATGCGCCCCATTCCAGACATACCGAGGTATCTGCCGAGGATATCAGGAAGCATCCCGAGCTTACGATTCTGGCGGAATCGGAGGAAGCGGGCGTCTTTATCGTGCTCGCGAAGGAGGGCAGACAGGCCTTTGTCATGGGACACCCGGAGTATGACAGAATTACGCTGGATACGGAATATAAGAGAGATCTCGCCAAGGGGCTGCCGATTGACATGCCGAAGAATTATTATCCGGACAATAATCCGGATCAGCGCCCCTGCCTGCTGTGGAGAGCACACGCGAATACCATGTACAGTAATTGGCTGAATTATTATGTGTATCAGGTGACACCGTATAATCTGAGAGAGAAGGCGTGAGAGAATGGAGTGATACAGGAATATTCGAATACTTTAGGCAGAGGTTATTGCTGAATGAAACGGGAGGGAAAATGATGTATTATTATTCTACGGTCAATGATATTGTAATGACGCATAGTGCGGTGCTCGAAAAAGACGGATTTGATATTGTCAAGGTACATTTTGAGCGGCCGGGAGAAGATGGGTTTGATTTTCTTGATTTGACATTGCCGGGAGAAATCGTATACAAATCGTTTGGTTTTTCAGAAGATGAGATTATAAGATTGAAAAAATATGCGAAAAACAACGCTTCCCTCATCTGGGATTTTGCACAGAAGGGGGGCGGCATCAATGCCTAAGGTGCTGCTTGATTTTCTGGGATATAAGTTTTTCTTCTGGTCTAATGAGAATGAAGACCCCCCGCATGTGCATGTATGCAAAGGGAAACAAACGTCAAGCGCGACAAAGTTTTGGATTACAGGAGACGGAATCAAGTTAGATCACAACAAAAGCCAGATACCGCAAAATGACTTAAAGAAGATTGCCCGCTATATTTTGGAGAACAGAGCTGAAATTTTAGCGGCGTGGTTTGATTATTTCAGCAGATTGTAAGACAAGGATCAACAAAGCGAAAGCGCTCCGCCGCGGAACGCTTTCGCCTTACTGTTACGGGATGTATGATGGAAGAAATTATGCTTCTTCCTTTGTTTCTTCGCTCTCTTCGGACTTTGCTTCCTCGGGCTTGTCTTCTTCGGACTTCTCCCCTTCGGAGGTTATCTTAATCGACACATATTCCCTGTTCTCATCCCCCTCGTCAGTCTCCTCGAAATCTTCCATGTCATCATCAAAATCGTCGAACTCCTCATCGGAATTCTTCTTGAACACTACCTTCTTCAGGAAGAGGCAGGCGGCGCCGACTACGGCAGCGGCAGAAGCTGCACCGAGCAAAACTTTACAGAACTTTTTCATAACACGATACTCCTTTCGGTTTTCCAAGATCAGTATTCACATTCCGCCGGATGATTAAACATAACCCGGACAAAATTGTCTGTTGCCTCTATTATAATTCCTTTTTATGAAAAAAGAAAGTAAAACTTATATTAAATAACAAAAAAAATTATATGAAGGGCAGGCGCCGCAGTCGTTTTTGCTATATGGGTTGCTTCAGATACTGTTTCGGAGTAACTCCCTTATAGCGCTTGAAGGTCTTTGTAAAATAGCTCAAATCCCGGAATCCGCAGTCGAATGCAACCTCGGTTATGCTGCAGTCCGTGCTGACCAGCAGGAAGCAGGCGCGCTCGATCCGGTAGTAATTCAGGTAGTCCATCGGCGTGCGCCTGGTCATCTCCTGAAAAAAACGGCAGAAGTACTTGGGGGAGAGACCGGCTGTCCGGGCCAGCTCATCGAGGGTGATTTTCTCGAAATAATGCTGCTCGATATAACGCAGGGACTGCTTGAGCAGAGCGATGTGGCGGTGAACGGACACCGTCCCGGTGTTCTCCAGTGTGTACTGCCCATTGGATATAATATTACCAAACATTTCGTACAGGGCGCCGAGCGTAACCAGTTCATAGCCGGGCTGCTTCTCGTTCATGGCGTCAAACAGGCGGCGCACGGCATGGTGAATTTCGTCCTCCGCCGCAGGATAGAATTCCGAGAAGTGCATCTTTTGTTCCTTGAAAGGACGCAGAATATCTGCGTAGAGCGGATGAGCATTCAAGAATCCGGTATCAAATACAATACACTCATACACGCAGTTCTCCGGGATTCCGCCGTGAAGGATGCCGCTGCCGATGATGAGAAAATCCCCTTCTTTCGCGGTCAGAGAGGTCTCTTCCAGGGTGAGCGCAAGCGTTCCGGCAAGGACGCGGATCAGCTCGGTTTCCTCGTGCCAGTGGTAGGGCATGGTGTACTGGGGATGGCGGCTGTTGACATGATAGTATTCAATTGGAAAATGCAGGGTTCCGCGCTGCTTAATTTCTTTGTATCGAATGTAATGCATAGGAGACTCCAAATGTGAATATTGTTATATGATTTGCTATTATAGCACAAGCATTGAAAGAAGATCAAGAGTATAGTATAAGTATCGGCGCCCTGCGGCGCAAGGATCAGATACACTCTTAGACAAGTAGGCTGCAGGCCCCGTGATCGGCGGGCTGCGTGAAAGCGCGGCGGTCTGCCGAAGCCGGGAAAGCCCCGGACGGGCTGCATGACGCGCTTTGGAATTGGAGGAAACAATGGCTGAGAACAGATTAATCGGTGATTATCCGGTAATTGGCATCCGTCCCGTAATTGACGGAAGAAGAGGACCTCTTAAGGTAAGGGAGTCTCTGGAAGAGCAGACAATGAACATGGCAAAATCGGCGGCGAAGTTATTCACCGAGAACCTGAGATATTCGAACGGCGAGCCTGTGAAGGTTATTATCGCCGATACGACAATCGGACGCGCAGGCGAGACGGCTGCATGCGCGGAGAAGTTTAAGAAGGCAGGAGTTGATATTACTCTTACGGTAACTCCCTGCTGGTGCTACGGCGCGGAGACCATGGATATGGATCCGAAGACCATCAAGGGCGTATGGGGCTTTAACGGCACGGAGCGTCCGGGCGCTGTTTATCTGGCAAGCGTTCTGGCAACTCACGCACAGAAGGGCCTTCCGGCGTTCGGCATCTACGGACATGATGTTCAGGATGCGGACGATACCGAGATTCCGGAGGATGTAAGGGAGAAGCTGCTTCGCTTCGGCCGTGCGGCAGTTGCGGTTGCTACCATGAGAGGCAAGTCCTATCTGCAGATCGGTTCGATCTGTATGGGAATCGGCGGATCTATCATTGATCCGGCATTCATCGAGGATTATCTTGGAATGAGAGTCGAGTCCGTGGATGAGGTCGAGATTATCCGCCGCATGACGGAAGGTATCTATGACAAGGCAGAGTATGAGAAGGCTCTTGCATGGGTAAAGGAGAAGTGCATTGTGGGATTCGACAAGAATCCGGAGTGGCTGCATAAGACAGAGCAGCAGACGGAAGAGACCTGGGAGTTCGTGGTGAAGATGATGTGCATCATCAAGGATCTCATGAACGGCAACAAGAACCTTCCGGAGGGCTGCGAGGAGGAGATGGTCGGCCACAACGCGATTGCCGCAGGCTTCCAGGGCCAGAGGCAGTGGACGGATTTCTATCCGAACTGCGATTTCGCGGAGGCTATGCTGAATACCTCCTTTGACTGGAACGGCGCAAGAGAGCCTTATATCCTTGCAACCGAGAATGATGTTCTGAACGGCCTTGGAATGCTGTTCATGAAGCTTCTGACCAACCGTGCTCAGATCTTCGCGGATGTCCGTACTTACTGGAGCCCTGAGGCAGTTAAGAAGGCGACCGGATATGAGCTGACCGGCATTGCGAAGGAGTCCGGCGGATTCATCCATCTGATCAACTCCGGTGCTGCCTGCCTGGATGCGAGCGGCGAGGCGAAGGATGAGAACGGCAATGGCGTGATGAAGGAATGGTGGAATGTGACCGAGGCGGATCAGGATGCCATTATGAAGGCGACAACCTGGAACCCGGCAGATTACGGATACTTCAGAGGCGGCGGATTCTCCTCAAGATTCGTTACGAAGGCCGAGATGCCCTGCACCATGATCCGTCTGAACCTGGTGAAGGGTCTGGGACCGGTTCTTCAGATTGCTGAGGGCTGGACGGTTTCTCTGCCGGATGAGGTAACGGATAAGCTCTGGAAGAGGACCGACTACACCTGGCCGTGCACCTGGTTCGCACCGAGGACAACGGGCAAGGGAGCATTCAAGACAGCATACGATGTTATGAATAACTGGGGTGCCAATCACGGAGCAATCAGCTACGGACATATCGGAGCGGATCTGATTACCATGTGCTCGATGCTCCGCATTCCGGTCTGCATGCACAACGTACCGGAGGAGAAGATCTTCAGACCGGCGGCATGGAACGCGTTCGGCATGGATAAGGAAGGACAGGACTTCAGGGCCTGCAAGAATTACGGACCTCTCTACAAATAAGGAGGAGACCGCATGAAGGAGAAGAGAATCCTCGCGTTTGATTTCGGAGCGTCAAGCGGACGGGCCATGCTCGGAACCTATGACGGAGAGAGAATTGCGCTGACCGAGATTCACCGGTTTTCCAATGATCCGGTGATCCTGAACGGAACCATGTACTGGGACATTCTCAGACTGTTCCATGAAGTGAAGCAGGGAATTCTGAAGGCGAAGCGCGCGGGCGGCTTTGACAGCATCGGCGTGGATACCTGGGGCGTTGACTTCGGACTGCTGGATGAGGACGGGCGGCTGCTTGAGAACCCGGTTCACTACCGTGACGCAAGAACCGCGGGAATGTTCGAGAAGGCATTTGAGAAGCTCTCCAAGGAGGAGTTCTACCAGATAACGGGACTGCAGTTCATGGAGATTAACACGGCGTTCCAGCTTCTCTCCCTGGCAGTCAACCGGCCCGGCCTGCTTGAGAGGGCGGATACGATGCTGCTGACGCCGGATCTGTTCAATTATTTCCTGACGGGAGTGAAGGCGGCGGAGTATTCCATCGCCTCCACAACCCAGCTGCTGGACGCGAAGGCGGGCAGCTGGTCGTACCGCGTGATAGATGCTCTGGGGTTTCCGCGGCGGATCTTTAAGGACATTGTGCCGTGCGGAACGAAGATCGGGGAATTAAGTCCCGAGATCTGCGAAGAGCTCGGCGTGGATCCGGTGCCGGTTGTTGCGGTTGCGGGACATGATACGCAGTGCGCGCTTGTAAGCGTACCGGCTAAGACCGATGACTTTATCTTCATCAGCTGCGGAACCTGGTCTTTGTTCGGAACCGAGCTGGATGCTCCGTTAATCGGCCCGAAGTCAGAGGCCTATAATATCACGAACGAGGGCGGATACGGAAGGAAGGCCTCGTTCCTGAAGAATATTATCGGGCTGTGGCTGATTCAGGAGAGCCGCAGGCAGTGGATTCGCGAGGGCAGGGAATACTCGTTTGGAGAGCTTGAGAAGCTGGCGGCAGCCGAGGAGCCGTTCCTTGCATTCATCGACCCGGATGCACCGGAATTCGTTCCTTCGGGGGATGTGCCGGAGAGAATCCGGGAATACTGCAGGCGTACCGGACAGAGGGTACCGGAGACGGAAGGACAGATTGTCCGCTGTATCAACGAGAGCCTGGCGATGAAGTACCGCGTAACATTGGAGCAGATTGCGGATTGTACCGGGAAGAGCTATGAGGCCATTCATATGGTAGGCGGCGGAACGCAGAGCGGACTTCTGTGCTCGTTCACGGCGTCGGCGTGCGGGATGCCGGTTGTAGCGGGACCCGTTGAGGCGACGGTTCTCGGCAATATCGCGCTGCAGCTGATGGCGGACGGTACCATTCCGGATCTGCGCAGCGCAAGGGACATGATTGCCAAGGATCCGGATATCAGGACGTATGAGCCTCAGGATCCGGACAGATGGCAGGAGGCCTATCAGGAATTCAGGAGGATAACAGGATGTTAAAGGGCATACCCAAGATTTTATCTCCCGAGCTCTTAAAGGTATTATGTGAGATGGGGCACAGTGATCGGCTGGTGATTTCGGACGGAAATTTCCCGGCCGAATCCATGGGGAAGGATGCGATTGTAATCCGCTGCGACGGACACGGCGTGCCGGAGCTGCTTGACGCAATTCTTACCGTGTTCCCGCTGGATACCTATGTGGAGAAGCCGGTGAACCTGATGGAGGTTATGAAGGGAGACAACG